>JAVBPN010000384.1:0-3303 GCA_031549585.1 Bacteroidales bacterium | reverse complement strand
TTCCTCAGTTTCACCACTTCCCTCAAAGTGATTTCCATATCTACTGATTGTCCCTGCATTCCGCCTGACGGTTGGTGAATCATCACGCGCGAGTGTTTCAGTGCAGAACGTTTGCCTTTGGTTCCGGCAGCCAGAATGATTGAACTCATAGAAGCGGCCATCCCAACACAAATAGTTGCCACATCGGAGCTTACCCATTGCATGGTGTCATATATTCCCAATCCGGACTGAACAACACCACCGGGAGAATTCAAATATATTTGAATATCCTTATTAGGATCGCTCGAATCGAGAAATAATAACTGAGCTTGCAGGATATTGGCAACATCATCGTCAATGGCTGCACCCAGAAAAATGATGCGGTCCATCATCAAACGTGAAAATACGTCCATTGAAGCGATATTCAATTGGCGTTCCTCGATAATGGTGGGAGATATATAACCATTGGTGATGGTTTGGTAACGATGCAGGGTCATGCTGTTGATTCCTGCGTGTTTTACCGCATACTTCTGAAATTCAAATGGATTCATATTGGTATGATCTTAATTTTCTTGCTCTTCTTCTTGTTCCGGATCACAAATCCGGTTGAATTCTTCAAAACTAACTTCCTGATCGAGGATACTCACCTCATCATGAATAGCATTCAATGCTTTTCTTTCGACTAATTGTGAAATAATTTGCCGAACATTAGATTCTTCTTTAAGCGTATTCATGGCATAATTGTTCAACATATCGTCAGGAAAATCTGAAATCCCGTAACGGGCAAATTGCCTCTTTGTTGCGTCTTTAGCCGCTTCAATGATGTCTTGCTCTTCTATTTTGATATCTTTTTCTTTTGCAATAGTTTGTACAATCAAATCCCATTGCGTGCCTTTCAAAAACAAAGGAAATTCTTTGTCAAACGCTTCCTGCGAAATATCCTTATCCCTATTGACAGCCCACAGCCATTTATTCAAAAACTTTTCGGGCAAAGCCGGTTGAAGTTTTTGCAGTAAATAATCCCGGGCATCCATCCCAAACTTCATCATGCTGTGTTCTTTGAAATCGGCAGCAATCCGTTCTTTGATCCGTTCTTCGAATTCTTCCTTGCTCTTTACGGCATTTTCGCCAAACACTTTGTCAAAAAGTTCCTGATCCAACTCTGCATTTTCGTATTTCTCCATTTTCTTGACGGTGAAACGGAAATTTGAATCTTTAATATTGCCAATTTCTTCTTTTTGTTTTTGCAGAATAGAAGCAATCTCCCATTCGTTCGGATAAGTTTCAGACAAATTGAAAATTATTTCATCTCCGATTTTCGCGTTTTCAAAAGGTTTTTTGTGTTCTTCGTCTTTAATAAGCGACAAAATGACAGAACTGTCTTCGGCAGCAAATCCGCCTTCCAATGGCTGATTATTTTCGTCCAATTGTACAATATCTCCTGTCAACTTTTCTTTAAAATCAACCACTTCGTTGACTTCAACGAACTTTCCATGCCGTGCAGCGTAACTATCCATTTCCTTGTCAATCATGTCTTGATCGACAGTTATCGAATATTCTGAAATCTTGTCGTCTTTCGACAAATTAATTTGAATTTTCGGAGCTAAGCCCATTTCAAAATCAAATGTGAAATCTTCACCGATTTCCCAATTCAGATCTTCCCCTGAACTCTTTGGCATAGGATCTCCCAACACTTTCAATTCTTCCTTATTGATGAAGTCTTGTAATGATTGCGATACCAACTTATTTATTTCTTCTATCAATACTTGTTTTCCATACATCTTGCGAAGAAGGCCCATAGGTACTTTTCCCGGCCTAAATCCCGGTACGTTGGCTTTACGGTTGTAACCCCTCAACACCTCGTCAATCTTGGGTTCGTAATCTTCTTTGCCTAATTTTACTTTTACTTCAATGTTCAGGTCGTCGATCTGCTCTTTGTCAATATTCATTTGATGATTGAATCTCTTTGATTTTTAAAACTATTTTGTCGGTTACAAAAATAATGCAAATCTTCCGAACTACAAAAATGGAGAGGGCGGCATGCCAAAATGGCTTTCCCATATTCATCACATCCCAACTTTTTTAACCTTCTCCTAAATTGATTACATTTGTACGCTGCTATTGATTGCAGCGAATATTGAATGAGTGAGCAATGCATCCGATTTATTTTTTTGATCCCTTACTGAGTACCATTTCACCTGTCATGCTTTCAACGTTGGGGATTTGTTTTTTGTTTCTGCTGACGCCTGAGAACCCGGCATTGGATAACTACCGTTTGTCGCGAAAGATTTTAGCTGCATCATATTTTTTATTGGCTATAGCCAACATTGTGTCCGGTATTATGGACGATGGCTTGAATAGTAACATTGTCGATGTATACTCAACCTTGATCGGAGGGGCTTTTCAGGCTTTTTTAATCACTTTCACGCTTATCACATTAATTAATGTAGAGTTTGTAAAACGTAAATATATTATTCGCGAGGTTTTACCATTTGCATCTCTTTCTTTTCTGCTGATTGTATTTGCCAATAACGATATGTCGATTCCGGAAAAAATTGTTTATTGGTTACTTTGCCTCTATTACATTTCTATGTTGGTGCGTTACACCATTCTTTACTTTAAGCAAGAAAGGCTATATCAGGAAAAAATGGGCGATTTTTTTTCTGATACCGAAGTTAAACGGCTTGATTGGGTGCGGGTGGCGTTTTTGGGCGCTTTATCTATTGGTATTTTGGCGCTTGTTGCACAATGGCTTGCCAATAGGTCTTTTTTCATGGTATTTTCCCTGCTTTATACTTTATATTATCTTTATTTTGCAATCAAATACATCAACTATGCACAGGTTTTCCATGTAATCGCTCCGGCCATAGTTCCCCAAGAGGATAAGGAAAAGCAACATCACGTTACTTCCGAACGACAAATTGCAAAATACATTGAAACATGGGTTATCCGAAAACAGTTCCTTTCTCCTCATATTACCGTCAATGATTTGGCTGCTGAGATCAATACCAACCGCACCTATCTTTCGGCTTTTATCAATACGCACAAACAGATGAACTTTGCTACTTGGGTAAATCAATTGCGCATTGAAGAGGCTAAGAGGATTTTATTGGAGCAACCTCAACTTTCAGTAGGGAAGGTCGGACAAATGGCCGGCTATAAGGAACATAGCAACTTTACACGGCAATTTACCAAATGTGTTGGCTTTTCTCCGAACGAATGGAGAAAACAAAATACAGATAAGAAATAATTTATTTTTACGGTTAAAAATTTCCCTGTTCTTATCAAAACGTACGAAGATTTGTACGTTTTGATAAAAATACA
>JAVBPN010000219.1:0-3088 GCA_031549585.1 Bacteroidales bacterium | reverse complement strand
TGTTTTATAACATCAAGAATTGGCAGTTTGCTGCTGAGTTAGAGTACACTGCAGCCGCTTATGGCGATATTCAAAACGATCAACGTGCTAAAATCATCAATGCTTCGGAGGTTGCCAACCTGCGATTGGATTTGCTGGTTTGCTTTTACTTCTAAATTTTGCTTTGGAACATTTAAAACCAATGGATTTGGATGAAAAAAATCAGCAAATGGATATTGAAGTTATTTGGCTGGACCACCGTAACCACTGTTCCGGAGCCAGACAAAAGTGTCATTTGTTGTGCGCCGCACACCAGTAATTGGGATTATATTCTTGGACAACTATATTATTGGTCAGAGGGCAGAAAATCTTCTTTTTTGATCAAAAGTTCGTTTTTCTTTTTCCCTTTAGGTTTGATTTTTAAACGATTGGGCGGTATACCCGTCGATCGAAAAAATCCTTCGGCCATTACCAAACAAATGGTGGACGAATTCAACCACCGCGAAAAATTTCATTTAGCCGTCACGCCTGAGGGAACACGTAAATTGGTGAAAAAATGGAAGATGGGATTTTACCAGATTGCCATCAGTGCCAATGTCCCGATTCAATTAGCTTATTTTGATTATGCCAAAAAAGAAATGGGGATCACACACATTTTCTATCCGACAGGCGACCAGGCAGCCGATTTGGACAAAATACAGGACTTTTACCAGCATGTAACAGCCCGCTTCCCTGAGAATTTTTATTTAAAAAAGAACAATAAGTGAGGCTTGGTGTTATTTCTTTACTCAGTTATGAAGCTCTACCTTGATATCTTTTTTACTTTTTTCCGCATAGGTGCTTTTACTCTTGGCGGTGGCTATGCGATGATCCCTTTGGTTCAGAAAGAAGTAGTAGAGAAGAAGAAGTGGCTTGACAAGGCAGAGTTTTTGGATGCATTGGCCATTGCTCAGTCCACACCCGGCGTATTAGCTGTCAATGTTGCCATATTTGTCGGTTACAAATTACGTAAATTGAAGGGGAGCATAGTTACATCATTGGGCGCTATCCTTCCATCATTTATTATCATACTATTAATTGCTATTTACTTTAGCGGGATAGAAGAGAATCCAATTGTTGAGCGCATATTCAAAGGAATACGCCCTGCAGTTGTGGCGCTTATTGCCGTTCCTGTATTCAATACAGCCAAAGAGGCCAAAATTAATTTACGGACATTTTGGATACCGGTTGTTGCTGCTTTATTGATCTGGTTGCTTGGTGTATCACCCATATTCATTGTATTGGGAGCTATTGCCGGGGGCATCATATATGGACAATTAAAAGGAAAAGAAACAAACGGGTCAAAATAAACATTAAATGATTTACCTCCAATTATTTATCACTTATCTCCGCATCGGGCTTTTTGGATTTGGTGGTGGCTATGCGATGTTATCGCTCATACAAGACGAAGTGGTTGTGCATCATCAATGGCTCACACTTCAGGAATTTACTGATATTGTTGCTATTTCGCAAATGACTCCCGGCCCAATTGGAATCAATAGTGCAACATATATTGGTTATGTGGTGACTGGTAATATCTGGGGATCAGTAATCGCAACGACCGCCGTTTGTTTGCCTTCTTTTTTCCTGATGATTTTAGCTTGCAAGTTTTTTGCCAAGTTCAAACACAATCCGTACATTGAAGCTGCCATGTCGGGTTTGCGCCCTGCTATTGTTGGGTTGATCGCCGCAGCGGCATTAATGTTAGCCAATAAAGAAAATTTTGCCGACTACAAAAGCATCATCATTTTTGGTGCCGCTTTTCTTTTGGTGTGGAAATGGAAATTACATCCGATCATCATGATTCTAATCGCCGGAGGAGCGGGGCTATTACTATATTAAATAGAAGATCGATTTTTCTGTAAATAATCCAACTTTTCAGTAATTTCATTTATTTCTAATTGAACATTCCGTTTTTGCCTTTGTCGGGAATGGTAAGGGAGGGACAAGTTTCCGAACCCTGTTCGACCTTAGTAAGTGCTTAATAAATATACACATTTTCTTTACATTGTAATGTAGCCAATAAATCCTATATTCAACGATAATAGATTGAAAAAAATAGCCATTCAACTGCGAAAATACCTGATTCAATCGGCATTCATATGAAATTTTGTTGACTCAGTATGATGTTTTTGGTGTGATTTTTGTGCTAATTTTTAAGCTGATGTAAACATTCATTTGAAAAATTTATTGCAAAGTGACAAAGTTGTTTATATTTCTTTTTTGCGGTTTACTGAGTGTAACAGGTTGTACGGAAAAAGAAAATCCAGATGAAGACAATACCAAAGCGAGCGGAACAACTGGGGAACTTACGTGGACATTAAGCACGGACGGTACACTTACTATCAGCGGAAAGGGTGCAATGCCGGATTATACCGTTACTTATCCCGATGATTATTGTAGACTCTGTGTGGTCACCGTTCATAATCCATGGAATTATGCCATCATTTCTGTTGTAATCAAAGGCGGTGTTACATCTATTGGCAATAACGCTTTTTCCCGTCACAGAGAGTTAGAGTCAGTATCCATTCCTAATTCGGTAACATCTATTGGAAATAATGCTTTTTACCTTTGCGGGAGGCTAAAGTCTGTAACTATTCCTTATTCGGTGATATCTATTGAAGATGCAGCTTTTTATGGATGCAGCGGTTTAATCGAAATTTTTAATAATGGCATTGTACCTCAAACGATTCATTCAAATGTATTCGCCGAAGTGGATAAATCCACTTGTACGCTTTGCGTACCTGAGATTTCAATAAAAGCCTATCGTAAAGCCGATGTATGGAAAGATTTTGTAAATATTAAGGCAATTGAATAACGGTTATTGGACACTCCTCATTTATGTTGTACATTTACTACTTAAATGTAGATCAAAAAAAGCTATGACGTTTATTCATTCATACCCCTCAATTATCGGGAATATTTGTATTGAAGCAACGGATGATGCATTGACTCATTTATATTTTGCCTGCGACAAAATACCGGAAGGGAAAGAACTTCGTGAAACTTCTTTGATTAAAGAGGCCAAGCAGCAGCTTGATGCCTATTTTTCTCAGAAATTACAGCATTT
>JAVBPN010000307.1:0-3410 GCA_031549585.1 Bacteroidales bacterium | reverse complement strand
ACTCGTACACAAACCGGCCAAATGTTTTGCGGAATGTGTGCGTGGAGAAGTTCTTTATTTTCAGCTTGTAATCGAACCTGAATACTTTCAGCATTTGGTTGATGTACTTGGTGGAAAACGGCTCACCGGTTTTGGGATTGGCGATAATGGAAAGGTTGATGTCGGGGTTTCCCATTAACCGGTACAATTCCTTGATCTTTGACATGACTTCGCGGTTGAGCTTGATCGTGCGGTTTTTATCCGTCTTTTTCTCGACCTTGACTAATTGTTCCTTATCCAATATGTCCGACCATTTTGTTAGCCGCACATCGCTGACACTGAGTGCAGCGCAAAACGAAACCAGGCAGAATAATTCCCAGTTATAGCGTTTATCGCGGTGCAAATTTTCAATAAACCGGTCGTATTCATCTTTGGGCAGGTAATCTGCCGTGGTGAGTAATCCTTTTTGTGCCATAATTTTTATTTAAATATTGTTTTCTATTTTTCATATAACCTTACACGGCAACAAATTGCAGAACATTTGCCACAACTTATGGACACCGAATGTTCTGACTTTAAAGGCTGGGATTTGAGTGATGAAGTATTGCAGGATTGAAATTCAAACGAATAATACATTCATAAAGCAGCCGTAATTTTGCATTTTATCCTATCTTTACGCATTGCAATCATAAATGGTATACACAATGGACTCCAGTCGAAATATAATGCGTTGCATTGAATCGGGCGACGTTACAAGAAAATGCGTATTTCCCTCATTAACAATAATAATAGTGTCATGAATTACATGAAAATATATGAGGATATAGTTAGGTTCTCTCTATGTAAAGAAAAACTGGCTTTATTATTTCAAAATAAATTCATTTTAATTGATGGCGATAAAGAAGATACAATTCAGATTCAAAATAAATTTTGTAATATATATTTTGGATGTAATGGCGAAAAAATTTATTTTCTTGATGAAATAGACAAGCCTATTATATTCGATGTCAAAAGTATGAGTTTAGAATATTTCCCTTATAAAAATATTAGCATATCTGCAATATCAGGTCAATATCTAATATTTTATGATATGGATAAAAACTCAAATGGAGTATTTGATTTAATAAAAAATGAAATTTTATTTGAAAATATTAATAAAGAAGATATAGGTTATGATATTATATGTGAAAGGGTTTATTCAACTCTCTTTAGAACATTAAAATCATACAATTTATTTGATGGGCAACTACTTTGGACAACTGATCTTACTTTGTATACCTCATTTATTGATCACTATGGAAAAAATCTAAAGGGAAACATAAATAAAATAATTGGAATCTGTAATGATATTATCTGGGTATCCACAACCAATAACATGTTAATTGGTACAGATATTCTAACAGGTAAAGTTTGTTATGAGATAAAAGGTCTTTCAAAAGCAGACAGATTAATTGAATTTGATAATAGTATAATAGATTATGAAATTAAAAAAATCTTCACTTTGTATTTAGATTGTCTTTGTGAAATTGAATGCGATACAGGGGAGGCTCGTTTCATTGATTTGACCGAAGAATTTAAAAGACACAATACTTATCCAGGTGCTTCTAAACAAGCTTATGATGGTGAGAATATCTATTTTTTAGATTCATTGAATCAACAAGGTGCGAGGGTTGCTACATTCAATATTCCTTCAAAAACAATAATCTGGAAACATCTATTTGAAAATAATCCAAGATTAAGGCTGTTGGAAATACAATATTCAGATGATAAGCTGTATGTGAGAGATAATTATAAAACATTGCATGTTTTTCAGAAAGAATAATCCGAACATATACCATTTAGAATTCAAATTGATTTCAGTCAAAAACATATTGCATTGTGTTGAATCGGACAATTGCCTGATCAAATACCAGGTCAAATGCCGTTCCCGTGAAAGAAAAAACAGGGCTGCCCAGTGCTTTTTAAATTACGATCAAAGTTTTGCGATAGACCCCTCATAAACTTCGTTCGCCCGGTTAACAATTAATTGACGGCTATTGATGGATAGTTCAGCATAGAATTTTTCTGCTGCACCGGACGATGAACCCCGGCATAAGCCGCACCATTTTTCAAAAAAGTGGACATGTTGGTAACCAAATACTGCTTTACATTCTTCCTTACTCCACCGGTTCCACATGTAGTAAAAGAATGAACTGACTATTTTTTCCATCATTATTGGGGATTCGATAACTTTCCATGAACCGGAAAAAGTAACATCTGGATATTCCTGGCTGAAATAATCGCCGGTTTCTTCATGTCCGAACGCGCCTTCTTTTTGGTTTTCTGCCAACAAAGCCAGTACGGATTTTTTAACCGAGTCAGGAATGAATTCGAGTTTGATGGCGGGTTGCGTTTCGTTGATGGTCACTTCCAGTTGATAACCGAAATATTCTTCGCTTAATACTTGCTTTTCCATGATTATTATTGATTTTTAGTGTTTTCATTCCTGAATGTGAAAACCGCACATTCGCAAGCAAGCGTACCAGCATCGTTGGAATGTGAAAAACGAGTATTCTCCAGATCAACACCGGAAACATAGCCACCGGCTTCTTTTAGAAATGATCGTATTTTATTTTCTTCTTCGTCCGTTACTCCCGAAAAATCATCATTGACGATAATTGCAGCCCAATGTGCTGGTAAAAGATAGGTGGTTTCTTTAGACTGGTCAGGATTCGTATTGAAGTCATCGAGTTGCCAGAAACCAAAATCAGCCCCATCACCCTCAATCGCCCCGAAGTAGTAACCTTCGGGAGCATAAGCGTCCAATACATCGAATAGTTCATTGACTATATCGGCGCCATCTTCGTCCCACCATGCCGCATGATTGTCTTTAAACACGTAACCGGGGATTGCTTTCATGAATTGGGTATATTCGGGTGTATCTTTCATGATATCCAAAAAGCAAGGTAAAAGGTCTTGCGGCCTGTGCGTGGCAACAGACACACTGCAATTTAAGTCGGCATATATCTTAATGCCTGATTTGCTGTCTATATACATGATGCTTGATTATTTAAAGTTTTCTAAAAAATTGGTAAAGCTCTCACCTCTGAAATGGATATCTGCAATACTGTCTATCACATCCATAGCCTGTTGCACAGTCGTAATTTTTGAACAACCAAAGAAACAACCGGTAAATGAATAATCGCTGTTGGGGCCACAACTGAAAGTATATGTAAAGCCCGGTCGATCAATTACGAATATCTTTCCTCTCCGGCACTTCCTGCTCCATACATCCTGAGTAACTACTTCACGGTTATAGTAGTCATTGGTTTTTGTCCATTGAGGTTTCATGTAATTTCATCGGTTTGAATGTAACACAATGGAACCCAAAAGGCAGGGCAAATGAAATCATTCAGACCCTTTTCATCCATTACAGGCTCGCTGTAAGACTC
>JAVBPN010000345.1:0-15215 GCA_031549585.1 Bacteroidales bacterium | reverse complement strand
ATCTTCTCAAAATTGATGGAATCATGATACCAACGAAACGTAGCTTTCATAGCAACACTCATCCCAATCACAAAAATGATCAACAGGTAGTCGGTAACCATCCGTAGTGGAAAATACGGCGGACGGCCACGTTCAAGAGGCCCACGCTCAAAAGGTGGCGGCATGTTGTTCGATAAAGCTGGAAGAGGCGGTTGCGGCTTAAATAAATCCGACAAGAACGCCTGTAGCACAAGTAAGATGACAATAAACGCTATGTTAATCAGAAAATAAGCTGTCCATTTCTTTTGAAACAGGAATTTATCGATGAGGTACAGATAATTAGCATAAAAAAGAACGGCTAAAATGACGATCCTCAAAAAGAAATCCATGTAAGGCCCATAGTCAGGTGTTGCATCGCGCGACATCATATAAAGCGGAACAATGACGACGATACCCCATAAAAGGATATGAGGCAATGTATTGATGTAAAGGCTTCGTTTCATTCGCTTGTTCGTCTATATTTCAATCAATGATGATTCTCAATTAAGGATAAATCTACCACACTCAACTATAAGCAATTGAAGGTTCTTTCACATTTTTCACCATAAAATGCAACCTATTGAGAATATTCACTTCACTCATTCCGCTGTCAAAATCAAGAAAAAGAAGATTCAGATTGGGGTAAAAATCACGGATACGTTTTTCCACTCCTTTTGAAACCACATGGTTGGCAATACATCCAAACGGTTGTACACTAACAACATTATTTACACCACTTTCAGCAAAAGCAGCTATTTCTCCGGGGATTAGCCATCCTTCGCCAAATTGATTCGCCAGATTGAGTATTTTTTCTGCTTTGACAGACATATCGCGAATACTATGAGAAGGCTCATAGCGGTTATATTTAGACATAATCCGGTTATTCTTCCTCACAAAGCGGTTGGCATATTGTTCAAAAAAGAATACCAATATATCCGACCAAGAAGATTTACGAAGGTTCTGCTTCTTGTTTGCATCAATATTCACAAAACTTTGCAGGAAAAAATCGATCAGCGGTGGCACTATTACTTCTACGCCCTGAGATACCAGCCAGTCAATCATATTCAGATTTCCAAAAGTATTGTATTTGATATATATTTCTCCAACAATACCAATACGCGGATATATTTGATTGTCAACCTCCATAGCATTAAAATCGGCCACAGCACGCTCCAGTAAACGGAAAATAGCACTTGTGTCTTGGCTCAACATTTTGGATTGCACAATGTGCAAATATTTTTCAAGCAATTGTGCTGACTCTCCTTTGTTTGTCTCACGTACCACAGAGGAATAATACATGGCAGCAAGGCTATCAGAGTAACACAACGCTGCAAATACTGTTGGCAAAATCTTCAGCCAATTCATATCGAAACCCGGTTGGCTATTGATCACTTTTCCTTCCGTTCCAATAGCTATCACCGGAATGTCTTCAAACCCTGAAGCAATTAACGCCTTTTTAATGAGCGATAAATAAGTAGAAGCACGGCATTGTCCGCCGGTCTGGGTAATACCAATGGCTACTTCATCACGATTATACTTTCCCGATTGCAATGCTTTGATAATGTCGCCAACCACAATAGTTGCCGGATAGCAAATCTCATTATTGGCATATTTTAAGCCAGTTTCCACCGATATTTTATCGGCAACCGGCAGGTTTTCCAATTTATATCCGCCCAATGCAAACAAGGGAGGCAACAAACTCGAATAAATATGGGAAAAACAAGGGGCGAGAATTGTACGATGCCGGTCTTTCTCTTCAAAAAAAGCAACATTGATGCGTTCTTTTTCTTCCAACGTTTGACCTTCACGTATATTTAAAGACTCGAGCATTGAACGCAGGCGTAAACGTAACGAACCTGTACTTGTAATTTCATCAACACGCACCAAAGTATAAGGTTTTCCTTTGCTTTTCAGTATCTCGCGCGTTTCATTCATCGTAATTGCATCGGGGCCACAACCAAAAGAATTGATTTGCACCAATTGTATATTCTCCGGTTGAGCTCCAACCCATGCAGCTGCCTGGAAAATACGGTTGGGATATGTCCATTGCGGCAATACCTGTAATTCGGGCAATAACATTTGCTCGCTAACAGCATCTTCCGAAACCACATCCACTCCCATTTCGGCCAACATATCAGGAACTTTACTATTGATGAGTGAATCGGCATGATATGGACGGCCAGCGAGTACAATCAAAGTACGTCCGGTAGCTTTCGATTGTGCAATGATTTCTGCACCTCTCCGACAAAGGCTTTCTTTAAAATCAATTTGCGCTTGCTTTGCTTTGCTGAAAGCCTTACGAAAAGTACTTTTTTGAACGCCTAATGTACGCAAATACTTATAGCATGATTTTTCAAGCAACTCATCATCGGCAAAAGAAACAACCGGGCTATCCAATGGTATTCCCCAACGAGCTTCCGGATTGATGGAGCTACGAACAACCTCTGCGTAACTGCTCACAATTGGGCAGTTATAAGCATTCACTGCATCCTTAGCTTCAAAACGTTCATAAATAACTATCGGGAAAAAGATACGTTGCACCTTCAGTTCTGCAAGGTCGTAAATGTGTCCATGTACCAATTTTGCCGGGAAACAAATACTATCGGACATAATCGTTCCCAATCCTTTTTCATAGACTTTGGTAGTCGATGGAGAAGAGAGAACCACTCCGATACCGCATTCTGTCAATAATGTACTCCAGAAAGGCAGGTTTTCAAATATGTTGAGCACACGTGGTATCCCAATTACATGCTTTGGATTGTCAAGTGCAACACTGGCATATTTGGAAAGCAATTCGTTTTTGTATTGATAGAGATTGGCTCCTTGTGTAGATGATTTGCCTTTGTTGCTGAAAACCTTCTCGCATTTATTACCTGAATAGTAAGAATTTCCATTTTGAAAGATGAATTTCGTTACTACGCAAAGGTTTTCACATCCTTTGCAACGCAATTGCTTGCTATCATATGCAGAAAGTTCATCAATCCGATCCAATTGCAAACCGGACTGCGCCATATCCAATCTTTTATGTTCAATATCGAAATTTTGTCTTGAATATTGATCCTTGCCGGCTTGCATGCCATTATTTTTTTCTATCATTTCTTTTACTCCAGAATGGCAAAGTTAAAAATACTATTTGGGTTTTTATCCATCAAAACTTTATCGAAACTGTCCAAAAATTGAAAATCACGGCTGAACCAAAGCTCAGCGAAGCTAATTACAAATTCAGCCGAACACCATTTGCTATAAATTATAACATTAAATGTTAAGCGGAATTTGCAATTATTGCATGAGGGCTTTGCCGTTCCGCTTAAAAATGAACTCTTAGACAGCCGAATAACATGCTGTTAAATAATCGATTGGAAGATTTATTAGTTTAGATGCCGGATTACCTTACATGGATTTCCTACAGCCAAACAATTAGCCGGAATAGATTTTGTGACCACGCTTCCTGCTCCAATCGTTGTGTTATCACCAATGGTTACACCAGGCAAAATAATAGCTCCACCACCAATCCAAACATTTCGTCCAATAGTTACAGGCGCTGTAAATGAATTCCAAGATGGGAACTCATCTCCTCTCCTTTCAGAAAGCCGTTCTTCTGGCTGAATCGGATGCCCAACGGCATAAATTTGAACATTTGGGCCTATTCCTGAATAATCTCCTATGGTGATTTTATTACAATCGAGAAAAACACAATTCATATTGATTTCGCAATTGTTGCCAAGATGGATGTTTTCACCATAATCAACAAAAAAAGGAGCGGAAATCCAAACATTTTCACCTTTTGATCCGAGCAATTGCCCAAGAATACTGTCCAATAGTTTCCTATCCTTTGAGTCTGCCCGGTTGTATTTTTGCATCAACTCTTTTGCCAAATGCCAACGATTGAGTAATTCCGGATCACTACCATCATACAATTCGCCAGATAACATTTTTTCTTTTTCGCTTTTCATCTGTTTATAATTTTATTTTTCAAGGTCAGATGGAACCCCGAAGGGCTCACCGTAAGGTAATGTCCATGTATAATCGTTTTTGGTTGGTGAGAAGTTTTTCTCATGGACATTTCATGTTTAAAACTTGCTGTTGGTTACTATATACCATTTGTTATTTATTTCTTATTTATTTCTTATTTTTTTCACCAAGAAGTTTATTATTGTTGGTATTGAAAACAAAAGAATAGAAAAACCAATTGTGTGAATACATACATTTACTCTTCTTTCTTGTATCGCTCTTACTCCCAAGAAAAATAAAGCTAAACCTCCGCCATAAAAAATTGAGTAATAGCCGAATTTTAATAACGTAGAAAAACAACCGGAACTTTTTTTATTTTTTATTTTGCTCTTAGCTTCCTCTTTTATTGTCTTTTCTGTTAATGTAAAGCTCCGGATAATTTCATCATTAACTTTAAAAAATAGTGTAAAATCTTTTCCCGTCACATCAATCCATACTTTTATTTTTTCAACAATATCTTCATCTATTATAGATTCTTTTAAGAATGAGTCGGAAAAATTTTTCTCTAACTCAAAATCTCTTGACAACACAAAATTCAATTCAATATGACCATTGAAATCACTAATGTCTTCACTTTCAAATTTTAATTTGAGATATTGATTTACATTTTTTGTCAAAACATGAATATCTGATTCATAAAAAGAAACTTTATACGAGAATAGTCCGGAATTATCTCTCTGTACTATTTCATCATAAATAACCTTTTGGGATTGGGGATTTTCTTCTGAAAAAGTTTGTTCTTCCATATTATCATTAACATTTTTATTTTTCCTTCTTTTTTGAAGCTTTTTGCAGATTTTCTTCTACCCGAAATCTCACGATTCGGGCAATCAAATCCAACGGCATCGGCTTGTTGATCGGAAATTGAACAGAGCCTTTTCCCTGCTTGTAAACAGAAAGTTCTTCCTTGAACGCTTCGATTCCCGTCGGTATGGGATAAAAACCAATATGATGCTTAAATGCAGCAAAATGAACCAAATTCCCATTCAGTACAAAAGTAGGCATAGCATATTTAATGGCTTCCTTAGCTTCAGGCGCTGCTTGTCTAATAGTCATGCGTACTTGCTCCAAAATAGTTTGTATTTCTTTTGGAAAACCAGCAATATACTCGTCAATATTTTGGGGGATATTTCTTTCCATATGAATTGGTTTATGGGTTCAACATCTTGTTTATAATTGGCTGTAATTAATATAGCATTGTAAGCTATCTAAATTTAAACATGACTCACAAAAATCGCAACGGGCGTTAGCCCGTTTATACATGCGAAGCATACCTTTTTGACGATTTTCCGTTCAAGCGAAGCCGGTAGGCGGAGCGCGTTTAAATCGTCAAGCCGTTTTTGGTTACTTTTTGCGGCGTCAAAAAGTAATGAAAGAAACATCAATAAATGACTTAACATCACAAACAAGCTATTTAGTTCTAAAACAAAAATAGTTCAAAATAGTAAATTTGAGAACAAATAAATTATTCTGAATCATGTTTTTGCATGACTTTTCTGATCGAATATCTCAACATACCTCTCACAACCAAATGATGAAACGGATAAATCAAATAAAAATAAGCATATCCCAACTTATTATGAAAGTGTACAACAGTCGAAGCAGTTAGCTTCTGTTGCCCCTCACCTACTTCATCCAATTGAATCGAAAAATACATTTTCAAATGCTTGTCATTTGCACCAATTACAGTTTCGGTATCCGATTTTGCGACCGTATCCATAAATCCATAACTTTCGTTATTTTCAATCGCTTCTTCCAATTTTTCCTTGCTCCTGCCTTTCACTCCTTGAATACCAAAAGGCTTTACAATCCAATTGCGCAACTTAAAAAGCCAGCTTACCCATGCCGGGGAATACGACCAGAATGTAATCATGAAATCGTCCGGTGTAATTTTTTTATTGCAATGAAACGAGCATTCAAATGCATCTGAATAATTGGCCGGCAAATAACTAAAAATCAGCATTGTTGGCAGGATTTTGGTTCTTTTAATTTTCATGATGATACATTTTGAATACCTAAAAGAATCAGAACGAAAGCAATCAAAAACAATATCCATTGCCCTTGATTGATAAAATTTGTCCGCCTGGCTTTTGAAATAAATAAAGTCAATAACCAAGACACAAGATATCCGAAATAAAGGATCGCTATAAAAAACGACAAATAACTATTGTACGGAATAACACGAACACCCATCAGAAAAATGCAAACAGATGTCAACAACAAATCCACGCTTACCATTTGGAACGTACCACGCCCCATAAGCCAAAGCCCAAACATCTTTCCGGATTCCCCATTTTGCTTTCGCGGATTTAATTCACGATATTCCTTATCGCCCGCTACCATATGGATCAACAGGGAGAGAAACAAAAAAATCCCTGCAGAAATAAAAAAGTAATTCATATGATCAGTTAAAATTTTGCCGCATAAAATTGTTGCAATCGAATCTGTTCTTTCTTTGGCAAATCAGGAAAAAGCTGTTGTAAGCCGATAAGTGTGGCGTAGGTAAGCATCGCCACATCTTTAGCAACAGGGCGCTTTTTCCCATCTTGTATTTCTAACTCTATCAAATATTCCAATCGTATTTTATCTGCTTCCCTAACCCGCTTCATCACTGCATCGTTGGAATATCCCCAAGCCCGAATACTTTGCTCTAATCTTAGTGAACGCTCAAGAGCCAATTGATCGAGCGCATTTTTTTTCGATTTTATTTTCTTTGACTCGTTTACTTTACGAATAATGGATAAGGTATTCTCCTCCAACCAATAACCCATAAGCGCTTCTATGTAACCATCCATATTCTTAAAATGGTAGTAAAATGATCCTTTACTAATCTCCAAGCGGGAGCAAAGATGTTCGATGGTGATTTTTGCAAAACCATCTTTTTCCAAAATCTCAAAACCTTCTGTAAACCAATTGGTTTTATCCACTTTTTTCATATATCAAAATTATTTTCTTAAACATCTATTATAAAATGCATCTCTTACATTATATCATCAATGTTGTCGTGAACTTTTAATAAAACTCATCGTAAAGCAAATAGCTGCTATCAACATAAATGCTGAGGCCAAAACATGAAAGTATATCAATGTTAAAACAAAAATGATAACCGAAGCGAACACATTTGTCAATATGACCCGCTTACCCGGATTATCGATCATCCATGCCTGCAAGCCGAAAGCAACGAGTAAAAAACCCATGGTAAGGCTAAAACCGTTGTAAAATTGCAACAATGTATGTTTTCCCATCACATGAATCTCTGTTGCTTTCATCTCTGCCAATGTACTTGCCAATTGGGGATCTAAATCATTGCCTCTCAATAATTGAGATAATAAATGCATCGCGCCTAAAAGAATACAAGCAACTGCTCCTAACTTAAAATAATTGATTTTCATATATTTAAATTTACTATACCATACGGTATGGTATGTAAAAGTAAGAATATTTTAAATCAAAAAATAGATATGCAATACATTTTCAACAAAACATCATAAAAAGCATATGAACCCGTAACATTTGTATATTTTTACCGTAAAAATTAATCAAAACCAATAATAAAAATATCCATCAAACATGAGTGAAATATTTTATAAACTTTCCAGCGCCTACGATTCACATAAGCCTGAAGAAGAAATACATGAAATTTACCGGCAAGCAGAAAATAAAGATGAATGTGATCAGAACAAAGGCCAACGTCCTTTGCTTTATTGTGCTGCAAGTTATGGAGATGCAGGTGCGATAGATATTTTGCTCGATGCGGGAGCCAAAGCCATGGTGACCAATAAGTATGGTGAGAATCCCCTGCATGCATTGGGAGAATTGAGCGAATGTCGTTGGAACAAGCCGTCGGACGAGGATATATATCGTGCTGCAAAAAGGCTTTACGAAGCCAAGGTAAGCATACTACGAAAAGATGACAACGGGCTTACTTGCTACCACATGGCTGCAAAAAAAGCAAACTATCCCATGATACAAGCTTTACTTGATTGTGGCGCTAAGCTTACCGGAACAGACAATCATGGATACACCGCCATACATTTTGCTTGTATGGAAGTTCGCCATACGGTTCAATCATTGGTATACTCACAAAGGCACTTTGATGAACTTAAGCCTATTCCCGATGATATACGCCCCAACTGGCGCAAAATCGAAGAAGAAAAAATCGAACGGGTAACTAAAGAATTGGCTGCAGATAAAAAGATGCTCGACGATTATTTCAAGATTGTAAAAACTTTGGTGGAAGCCGGGCTTGATGCCGACGCCAAAGACAATTACGGGCATGATGCCTTATACTATGCTGTGGATTCAGATGCCAAAAAGATTGCCGCTTTTCTCAAAGGCGAAGACGTGGAAAATGAACAATCTCTGACTGCTGGCGGTATGACACTGCATCAGGCTGTAATAAAGAAAGATGCTGCAGCTGTGAAAGCGCTCATTGCTATGGGAGCTGACATGAACGAAATATATACCGAATACAGATTCGAAGGCCGTACGCCTTTGGCTTTGGCGTGTGGAATGGTACACAACGAATGTGTTGCAGCATTGCTCGAAGGAGGCGCTGATCCCAACTTTAAGGCAGGTGAACAGGGACGCACAGCCATGTGGTTTCTTATCCGCGATGAGAATTCGGTATTGGCAAGACACCACAAAGACGAGGATGTGATCGATATTTTCCGAATATTACTCAAGGCAGGCATGGACGTCAACGCATTTGTGGATGACCAATCGAACACCGCACTTATCATGACTTGCAACGACTGCCGTATTCCGTCACTGATCGAAGAACTCATCAACATACCATGCGATGTAAATATGGCCAATCTTGCCGGACAAACAGCGCTTATGTTTGCTTTAAAGGAACGGGAACTAAAACGTTCAGAAAATGTCGTCATCTCCCTGCTCGAAAATGATGCTAAAATCGACGTATGCGACCGCAATGGAAAAACACCATTGATGTATGCAGCCAGCAATAGTAACCATACTGCTGCTAAAGTATTTGCCCAATTGTTGATTGATTTTGGCGATGCTAAGATCGATGCAACCAATAACGAAGGTAAATCGGCATTAGATATTGCTACCGAAAACAATAATGAGGAATTGGTAAAGTTATTGTTGGCAAATATGTAAGAAAAACGTAGTTTTGAGTTTCGATTGACAAAACACCATAAATTGCCGTCAATCAAAAATTACAAATCAACAAATCAAAAATAGTATGACTCCAACCAAAGAATGGCTTGCTGTATACGAATCTAAAAAAGAATTGCTTGCCAGCCCAGCCGACTTGAACGCTTATTTTACATCTGATGAAATAGCCGATAAAAGCCTTGATACCATGTCGTTGGGCGAAATTAATGTCACTACCGGAAAGATATTAGTACGCGATCCGTTGGTAACCCTTGGCGAAGATAGCGAACCATATTTTACACCCGTGCCTACGGGACGTTGTCCTTTGACAGCATGTGTGGTGAAAGGCAGTTATGAAGACTGCGCGCGTTATGCAGCCGTCAAAGTTGATTTCAGCGACCGGATACCTGTACAATATGTGGAAGCTCTTATTGGAGATGAAGACATCGAAAATTTCAATGGAGGTGAGTATTATGGTTTTAACGTGGATGCAGGGCTAGGAACTATTGTAGATACAGCTACAGCAAAGGCATTTGCAGAATTTAGAACGAAATGGCACACCAAACATCCCGAAGGGAATCTGTACGATGATTACTTTGCAGCTATTTTCGCAGAAAACTACAAGAAAAACCCACTTTACCAACGTTTAGAGGGTGATTGGATCAACTGGACTATTCCCGGTACAGATTTTAACGTACCTATGTTCCAGAGTGGTTTTGGAGATGGCGCTTATCCGGTATATTTTGGCTACGACGAAGACGGTAATGTATGCCGATTGGTAATACAGTTTATCGATATCGAAATGGCATATAGCGAAGGAAACGAATAATTACAAAACGCTCAAGTTGAGCAGCAAATATTTTGCCGCTTAATATCTTTGATGAATCTCAAATTCATCTACGGCAAACATCGGCATTGCAAATGCCGATGAACACATGGACATGCATTCTAGATTAATAGGGTAATTTATTATCAACGGATATGAAAAATATTGTTATTATTCCGATAGTATTATTATTTATGTCCTGTGCGACAAATAAATCGTTTGTTGAAGAATGTTG
This sequence comes from Bacteroidales bacterium, assembly GCA_031549585.1. Taxonomy (GTDB): domain Bacteria; phylum Bacteroidota; class Bacteroidia; order Bacteroidales; family UBA4181; genus JAIRLS01. Next base: position 5,004 of record JAVBPN010000345.1, on the reverse strand, counting down.
GAGTTCTCAAACTGCAGGGACATTGGGGCCAAACCAAATAATTTATTTTCAAGACGATTCTACTTATATTAAAGCAAATTCAGTATCTTTTGGCATATATTGGGAGGGTAAATGGAAGATCAATGGTGATACATTGATTCTAGAGGATATGTATGACGTAATTAATGCTAAACAAGAATTAGTTAGCGAAGGATGGCATGCAAAAAATACTAAATATATTCGTCAAGGTAAAGTTTGGTGCTATATTGATGATACTAATAAACCTAAAAAGAAACGCGATGTACTTAGAAAAAACAATCATATTAAAAAAGAAGATGTATTAAACTGGCCTTTCCGATATGATTAATCCAAGTAAGTTTATAATTTTAAAATTCCCCAAACATCGGCATTATAAATGCCATGAACATAGGAAAAGAGTACTAATTTCTGAAAATTCGATAAAATTCAGAAATTTTAAATTTTATCACTTTTTATTCTTTTTCCTCCACCACTTATACCATTTAATGCCTGCAAAAACACCTACAATAATCAGCCACAACACCCATAAATGGGTCATCACAACAACAAATGTAGTAAACCCCTGCCAGCCGGCCTTTAATGCATCACAGAAACGAGTACCAAAACCAGGACGGTATTCATCGATATTTTCTTCGTTAGCTTTTACCACACGTTTGCTGGTACGATCCTGCCATAATTGCACTGTAATGGTACTGAACTCTATCCGGTCTTTCAGTTCCAGATTTGACAACAAAGCATTATCTGCTTGCTCCTGCCGGGCTGCCAATCGATCTTCCGCACTAACTATCTGATTCAGTTTATTGCCCTTTTCGTCAATAGCACTCTCAAGCCTTTGTTCCTGACGGGCAACACGTTGACGCACCAAATCATTACGAAGAAGGCTTAACCGGACATCGGTCGCATTCACTTTACGATAATCCATAAACTCTGCCCACACCGCAATTTCTTTTAACACAGTATCAAGCCGGCGAAAAGGAACGCGCAACCTCATGGTATTGCTGATGGTATAAAAAGTGCTTTCGAGCGTAGAATCACGGCTCACACGTATAGACGTGGAATAATCGATCGTACTTCTCAACTCGGTATTTTCCACAAAACCTCCATGTTTGGCCACAATATCTTCAATAGCGTAAGTTGTGCGAATGGCATCCTTGGTTTTGAAATGCAATTCTGCTGTACGAATAAAACGACGGGAAGTATCGGCTGCATTTTCCCTTGCTGCTGATGACGATACAAAATCCACCGCCGTATATTCGGATGGTGGTTCCGCAAGAATAATCTCCATAGCCTCATCCGCCATCACCGGAGCTTCCATTAACGACAAAGCCTCTTTACGGTTTTGTGAACACGAACATACGAGCAAAGCAATGAACAATAAGGATAACAAGCAATTGGACGGATGGTATTTCATGATGCTTTTTTTAGAATTTGAGAAACAAATATAGTTCTTTTCACCTTATATAAATTCACCTCGCAATGCAACAAAAACCCGGATCATCCGTATACATTAAAATCAACCTATATGCAAAATGATATAGGTATTCCCTTCAACCCATTGCATACACTTCAAAATCATTTTACAGTATGTTATTAGGAAATAATACTCCCAATCGTCAGGACACCACGCCACAAGTAAATGAGGATTGGGTTGTTCAGTTAATATCCAACGGACAATATGCCGAAGCATACTTATTATTGTCAAAAGAAACCTCCCGTAAGATTTCATCGCTTTATAACCTTGCGTTATGCAGCTATTTTGCCGGTAAATACGAACAAACGATTTACCGTTTGGATGAAGCCCTAAGCACATTTCGCCCTGCACCAGATTCAAATCCGGTGGAAGACGACCTATACAATGCTATTGTACGGGTACAAAATGCAACAGATGCTTACCAGACAGGCATTACTGAAAAATATGTACAGCGGTTTCCCGGAATAACAAAAGACAATATCCTACGGCTGAAGATAGATGCCTATCTTGCTTTGGAGCGCTGGAATAAGGTTATTGAAACAGCCGCTCTTTTAAAAAACAAAAATTACCGAAACGTTGAGGAAGCGCTCCATGTAGCAGAAAAATATATCGTATAGCGTAACTTGAACAGACTTCAATCTCAATTGAATACCATTTAATCGAAACTTAAAATATGGAAAATATACTTCAAGCATACCGGCAGAATATGTTTGCCAGCGAAGGACAAACCACAGACGTAATAGCTTTATATAAAGCACTTCCAGATAAAACCATCACCGATAGTAGCGGCAAAGGCCTCTACCACGTAGCTGCCATGTTTTATGACTATGATGCGGTGGAATACCTAGCTGCAGAAGGCGTCAAACCACGCGCCGATGATTATGGCAATACACCCTTGCATGAAATGGTAAAAAGCCCATACACCAATGACATCAATAACCTAGAAAAGAAAGAAGATGCGATCTATCGCACAGCAAAAAAACTGTTAGAATTGGGTGTCAATCCGAAAAAGAACAACGAGTCTGACCAAATTGCATATTACGAAGCGGGTATTAAGCGAATGTTCCCATTTATTCAGGCAATGGCCGACGCATCGGTGAAGATGGATGCATTAGGTGAAGAAAAGAAAAATTTACTTCACAAGGTAATTGATCTGCTGGCATACAACAAAGACACCGAACGAACGCTAAAGGTTGTCAAAATATTGCTCGATTCGGGAAGTATTGATCCTGAAGATAAAGACATTTTTGATGCCACTCCCCTCACCTACGCACAACGCAATAATGCCAAAGAAATTGCCGCTCTGCTCACGGGTGACGAAAGTGCAGCAAGGACCGGAGGTAAAAATTTCCGTGAAGCCGTGCTCAGCAAAGACATTGAAGCAATGAATGCCCTGCTCGAAACAGGTAATGATATCAATGAAGAAATAGAACAGTGTACCCCGCTTATGTGGGCTTGTTACTATCCATCAGCCGAAGTAGTTAAGTACCTTATCGGAAAGGGTGCAGATATCAACCACAAATCCGGTGAAACGGGTAATACAGCCATTGCGCATCTTTTCCGTGATGGAACCCGGTATCTCATCTCTCGAATGCAAGACCCGCTTAAAGAAGTAATTGCGATATTGCGAACCATGATCGATAAAGGCCTCGACCTGAACGCTTCTGTTGATAACAAAGGAAACACAGCGCTGAACTTGGTTTGTGGAGTAAGTTATGGAAACGATTTTGGAGGAATCAGTTACTCTGCGGCTGAAGAACTGATCGATGCCGGTTGTGATATCAATCTGCCCAATTTGGAAGGAAAAACGCCGTTAATGTCTTTTGCATTAGCTGGAGATGAAAATAAGTATAATTTAGCAGAACTTTTGCTCGATCATCAGGCAGACACAACACCTGTAGACCGTGCAAGCAATACCGCTCTGATGTATGCAGCCGGCAATCCCGACAAGATGTCCGCCAAGAAAATAGTGGAATTATTGCTCGATGCCGGGGACAAGAGCATGGATAAAGCAAATAATATGGGAGCAACGGCTCTGGATATCGCTGTTAAGCAAGGAAATGAAGCTGTGGTAAAATTGTTATTATCATAATCATATCATGATCTTCAAAAGAAACATCCTATCAAAAATCATTAACCGGGTTTGCGAACCCGACAAAGCCAATTAAAAATGGACAATATTTTTTTAAACGCATGCAAAAACGCCCAAAAGGGAATCGTTCAAACTTTCTTGAAAAAGGGAGGAATTAATATTGATAAGAGGGATGCCATGGGCAATACGCCTCTTTACTATGTTTGCATAAAAGGAGCGAAGGATATTGCAAAAATGCTGATAGATGCAGGAGCCGATGTTAGCCTGGCCAATAACAATAGCGAAACGCCTCTGCATTGTGTGGCAACGAATGGTAATAAAGATATTGTCAAAATGCTGGTAGAAAAAGGTGCAGATATCAATGCCACGACCAAAGAAGGCGACACTGCACTGATATACGCTGTAAGAAGCGGGAAAACCGAAACGGCTTTATTCCTATTATCAATGGGCGCTGATAGCTCCCTGAAAAACAACGGTGGCTATAGTGCATTGGATTATGCCACAGCCAATGGGCTTCGCGATCTTGTTGTTGCTCTTTCTGGCGGAAATGTCGCTCAAAAGGATGCCAACGGAAATACACCGTTGCACCAAGCCGTATACAATGGGCAAAGCGAAACGGTAGCCGCACTCCTAAAAGCCGACAATTCAAATATAAACGAATTGAACGACGATGGTGCGCCGGCATTGATATTGGCCGTGAATAACTCGAATATTGGCATCGTGGAAATGTTACTCAAGAATGGCGCTGATGTGAACTTGAAATTGTTGAATGGTAATTCTGCCTTACATTATGCCGCCGGAATTGGAAATAAATTTATCGGCAAACTTTTGCTCAATGCCCAAGCAGAAGTAAATGCCAAAAACGAATATAGCGAAACGCCGTTGATTGTTGCTGCCAAGCTGGGACACAATGATTTCACAGCCATGCTGATTGAAAACAGCGCCGATGTGAACGCTACCGATAATGGCGAACAAAGCGCTATGGCATATGCCAGCGAACGTGGATACACCGAAATTGTAGAACAATTGTTGATGGCCGGAGCAGAAAATTAATAGGTAACAACCTTTTAAGGTATTACTACACCGATTATTGAGAATACTCAATAGTCGGTGTATTTTTTATAAAAACTATCGCCGCTTACTTTTAACGAACCATTGAAAAAATAGCTTATATTTGTCATTGTGTTTATTAGGATTATCAAATTAGTACGATCGGCCAAAAGTATTTCAAAGTTGGATTTAGATTCGTCTATTTTGAATAAGTTTTTTTTGAGGAAATGAAGTGCAACCGATAGAAACAATCACAGATGTTCAATCCTTTGATTTTTTTTACACACTCCACAAAATTCTCAGAAAAGGCCAAGTAACGTTCATGAATAACATTTTTATCAGGATAGGGTTCATAATGAGTATTATACAGGCA
>JAVBPN010000240.1:0-3335 GCA_031549585.1 Bacteroidales bacterium | reverse complement strand
ATGAATTGGCTTGATGATAAATTACCAGTACCTAAAATCAGATATTTTGGTGAAAATGGTGAATACTCATATCTGCTTATGACTGAGTCAAATGGTCATATGTCTTGTGAGTGCCCAAACGATGAACTATACAAACCATATGAAAACACTATCAGACTGTTGGCAGAAGGTTTGCTGATGTTGCAATCCGTGGACATTAGTGATTGTACATATAAAAACACAATTGATATCAAGTTGAAAAATGCTTTATATAACATTGAAAACAATCTGGTAGATATGGATGATTTTGAAGATGGCAACGATTTTGATACGCCAATGGAATTATACGATTATTTAGTAACCAACAAGCCTTTAGAGGAATTGTGTTTTACTCACGGAGATTATTGTTTACCCAATATTTTTATTAATGATAATTTTGTGACGGGTTTTATTGATCTTGGAAGAGCCGGGATAGCTGATAAGTGGCAAGATATAGCTCTCTGTGTTCGCTCCATCGGTTATAATCTTCGAAATTGTGATGGTAAAGAAAAATATATTGATTTAGTGTTTAAATATTTGAAAATTGAACCTGATTGGGATAAGATCAATTATTACATTTTGTTGGATGAACTATTTTAAGTGAGGTTTTTATGAAGCATATTGATTGTCATATCCATATTGAGCGCGGTGAATACACGCTTGACTGGATTCAAAAGTTTGTAGATACCGCTGTCAGAAGAAATATTGATGAAATATGGCTTTTAGAACATTGCTATCGTTTTTCAGAATTTGTGCCGATGTATGACCGTGTTTGCGCCGCAAGCGATTACATTGACAAATGGTTTCACCGTAAGGCTGGAGTGTTGCAGCTTGATGACTATCTGAGATTGATTGATAAAGTACAACAACAAAACTGGCAAGTGAAAATTAGATTTGGATTGGAAGTCTGCTATTTCAGGCAGTTCGAGCAAATGGTTTACAATATAACAAAAGACATAAGTCTTGATTTTCTTGTAGGCAGCGTTCATTTTATTGATGACTTTGCATATGACCATAAACCGGATCATTGGGATGGGGTTGATGTTGATAATGCTTACCGCCGCTATTTTGAAACAAGTGTTGACCTTGCAAATAGCGGAATTTATACCGGAATTGCACATCCCGATTGTATAAAACTTTTTGGGCATAAACCGTCTTTTCCACTGCTTGATTATTATGATAAACTGGCGGTTGCGCTTGCTAAAAATCAGATGTATGCTGAACAAAGCAGCGGAAGTTATCGCCGTTGTCCTGACACATCAGAACTCGGCATGAATGCGGATTTAATAAAAGCATTGAAAAAACATGATGTAAAAATCCAAGCGGCTTCTGATGCGCACTGCCCAGAGGATGTTGGACTACATATTAAAGAATTGGAGACGCTAATATGATTATCAGAGAAGCAACCACCAGCGATGCTAATGCATTATCAAAAATTTATAAATATTATGTTGATAACTTTCCGTATTCATTTGAATATGTCGCACCATCCATCAAGGAATTTTCCGAAAGAATAGTTGATATTTCAAAAAAATTTCCGTTCTTTGTTTGCGAGGATAATGGCGAAATAGTGGGCTTTGCATATGCGCATCAGTTTAAGGAGCGTAAAGCATATCAGTGGGTATGTGAAACCTCAATTTATGTAAAAAATGGCTGTACACAAAAGGGAATCGGAAGAATGTTATATGCAAAACTCATTCCTATCTTAAAAAAGCAAGGATTTGTAAAAGCATATGCGGTTCTTGGTTGCCCAAATCAAGGCAGCGAAATCTTCCACGAGAAAATGGGCTTTTCATTAGTGGCAACACTTCCTGATATAGGATACAAGCTCGGTTGCTGGCATGATATTAAGTATTATGTTTTGGAATTTAATCCTTTTCGAGATGATATGCCTGAACCGATAGAATATGGGCAAATCAGGTTGGAGGATAAATAATGAAAACACTTTATATTTCTGACCTTGATGGGACGCTATGGAACCGAAACGCTGAGCTTTCAGAATATACTGTGAATACACTTAACAAGTTGATTACAAACGGTGTTCATTTTTCTGTTGCTACCGCCCGAACCGCTGCAACAACATTGCAGATGTTTGAGAATGTGACAATAAATATCCCGATTGTCCTTATGAATGGTGTGCTTATTTATGATCCTGACAGCAAAGAGTATATAAAAAAGGAAACCCTCTCCGGCACGATTGCCACAGATATTATTCAAGCCATGCGTGAAGTTAAGCAAACTGGATTGATGTATACTTTATGCGGAGATCAAATGTTTACATATTATGAACTATTCGATAATAAGCCTTTGCATGATTTTATAAGTGAGCGTAAAGCAAAGTATAATAAAATTTTTGTAAAAGTGAATGATTTTTCAAGTATAACAGATGAGATTATTTACTTTGCTTTTTTAGACAAACAAGAAAATATTGAAAAGATTTATTCTCAGATTGTTGAAATAGATGGAATAGAGCTTGCCAAATACCGTGATATCTATTCTGACAATCTGTGGTATTTAGAAGTTTTTAGCTCTGCTGCATCGAAATATAACGCTGTACGTTTTCTTCGGGAATACGGAAAGTATGAACACATCATTGGCTTTGGAGATAATCTAAATGACATTCCATTATTTCGTGCTTGCGATGAATGCTATGCTGTTGCAAATGCAAAAGATGAAGTTAAAGAAATTGCTACTGCCGTAATTGATTGTAATGCCAATGACGGCGTTGTAAAATGGTTGGAGGAAAGTGTATGAACCGTGAAAAAGGACTTGCTTATTGCGGATTGGCGTGTTGTATCTGTGGGGAGAACGAAACCTGCGCCGGATGCCGTAATGAAGGCTGTAAAAATAAAGAATGGTGTAAGCACTTTAACTGTTGCAAAGAAAAAGGATTGAACGGTTGCTGGGAGTGCACTGATTTTCCCTGCGGCGGGATGCATGATAAAATCCGTGTCTTTGCCTTTGCTGAGTTTATTAAGAAAAACGGTGAAGAAAAGATGATGGATTGCCTTGAACAAAATGAAAATCGCGGGGTTGTATATCATTATCCGGGGCAGCTCAACGGCGATTATGATAAATGTTCGACAATTGATGAAGTGATGAAAATGTTGGAGGGTAATAGTTTATGAGTGACATTATCGTCAAATTCCATGAGAGCGAGCAAATAGCTAACGAACTATTAAAGTTTGCCGTTATTATGGCAAGACACGAAAATAAGTGGATTTTTTGTCGTCACAAGGAACGGCATACATATGAAATTCCCGGTGGACATAGAGAAATAGGTGAGCATATTGACGATACAGCAAAACGCGAACTTA
>JAVBPN010000174.1:0-2944 GCA_031549585.1 Bacteroidales bacterium | reverse complement strand
AGATATAGACATCTATCATGGTTCAGTAACCGATATGCCCTTTGACCATAAATTATATGATGGTATATTTTGCTATGCGCTCATCCATTTATTGAACCAGCGAGAAAGGGCAAAATTTATCAAAGATTGCTATGATCAATTACAGCCAAACGGATATATGATTTTTACTGTTATCTCAAAAGAAAACCCGATGTTTGGGAACGGGAAAAGGCTGAGTAAAGACAGATTTGAAACAACGCAAGGAGCAAAATTATTCTTTTATGATGCCGATTCCATCCAACGGGAATTTGGGAAATATGGATTGATCGAACATTCAAAAATTGACGAACCGATCAAGTTTAAAAAGGATCATCCGCCATTGAAGTTTATAATGATAATATGCAGAAAGACTGATGGTGAAAATTATATATAAAATAACATATCCAAATGGGAAGATTTATATTGGTAAAGACTTAACCAATACTTTAAATTATTTTGGAAGTGCAAATAGTAAGCTGATTGAAGCAGATTTTTCCTATGAACAGCAAATGGATTTCACAATACGAAAAGAAATATTGTGGCAATCCGAAATAGCGAGCGACAAAGAGATCAATCAAAAAGAAATCGAATTTATAAAAACATTCAAATCTAACGATCCATCAATCGGATATAACCGATTTCCAAAATGGAAATAAATTCATATAGCTTAACCATTATAAAAATAGTATCATAAAACAGATAAAAATCTCTTGCGCTTTCAGAATCAGAATAGAAAATTACCCATCTCCATAATAATAATCATTACTTTTGTCAAACAATGAACCTAAATAAAGCTCATATGAAAAGGACCTACGCATCATCCATCTTAATCTTTACACTTATCCTTTGTTTTATGTCGTCTTGCGGCACACAAAGCGGAGAAAAATCAGAAACCCCGAAAAAACAAACAGATTCTCAGTTGCCATGGTATAAAACTACCTATCGTTGGGCACAAACCAATTTCACCGAAGATGATCCGGTAAAAGCCGATCTTGATTTTTGGCGAAAACAATGGCGGCGTACAAAAACACAAGGGGTTATTGTCAACTGCGGTGGTATTGTGGCTTATTATCCCAGCAAATTCGATTTGCAATACCGGGCAAAATTCTTAGGTGATCAGGATTTTTTCAAACGTGTGAATGATGCCGCCCATGAAGAAGGGATCGTAGTTGTGGCACGCATGGATATCAACCGGGCTACCAAAGAATTTTATGAAGCACATCCCGATTGGTTTTGCCGCAACAAAAAAGGCGAACCCATTATGTCCAACGACCGGTATTTCTCCTGCATTAACAGCGGCTATTATAAAGAATTTATACCGCAAGTGCTTACTGAAATCATTGAAAGATACCATCCTGTCGGCTTTACTGATAATAGCTGGAAAGGATTGGAACGCAATACCATTTGCTATTGCGACAATTGCAAAACCAAATTCAAAGCGGAACGCGGACTTGCACTCCCCGAAGCTGTTTCATGGGACGATCCCGTCTATCGCGAATGGGTACGTTGGGGCAACGAATGTCGTTTGGCAAATTGGGATTTATTCAACGAAACCACCCGTAAAGCTGGTGGTGACGATTGCTTGTGGTTTGGTATGGTTCATGCAGACCCAGCATCAGGAACTTTCGCCGACTTAAAAGCGATTCTTTCCCGCTCCCAAATGATTTTTTCTGACCATCAAGGCCGTGAAAGTGCCGGATTTGAGCAAAATGCCGTCAACGGAACACTGCTTCGCCTTGCTGCCGATGAGCAGACATTGGTTCAAGAAAGTATGGCCAACTACGTGCGCGGAGATAGAACTTTCCGCTTGGCAAGTAATCCTAAAGAAGAAACAAGGCTTTGGATGATCGAAGGAATTGCCGGAGGTATTTCTCCTTGGTTTCATCACATTGGAGGCAGCCAAAATGACCGCCGACAATTTGAAACGCCTGTTCCCATATTCGAATGGCATGCAAACAATGAACAATATCTATATAACCGCACCGACCTTGCCAATGTCGGCATAGTTTGGAGCCAGCAAAATGCTGACTTTTATGGACGTGGTGATGTCCGGGAAAAAGTTTCGCTTCCTTGGAAAGGCTTTTGCCAAGCGCTGTCGCGTTACCGCATCCCTTTTCTTCCCATCAATGCACAGGATATCAGTAAATATTCTTCCCGAATACATACCTTGATTTTACCGGATATAGCTGTTATGTCGGATGCTGAAATTGATGCTGTGTGCGATTTCGTCAACAAAGGCGGCAATATTGTATTAACCGGCATCACGGCTACGTTAGATAGGGATGGTGTGCCTTCCGGCAATGATAAATTATGGAAATTATTGGGACTCGCACGTACCGGGGAAACCAAAGGCGCTTTTGGCAGAACGAGTTCTAATTGGGAAGTAAATGCTGCCCATAATTATTTTCGGCTGCCCAAAACACGCCATGAAATTCTTACAGGCTTTGAAAATACGGATATTTTGCCTTTTGGCGGTGGAATCCAAATAGTCAAATCTACAGGAAATCTACAGCCGGTGGCTTCGTATATTCCTCCATTTCCTATTTATCCACCCGAATTTAGCTGGATTCCAGGAGAAGAACCAGATACTTATCCGTTGTTTGCCGGCACACTTCCAAATGGCGGGCGTGTAGTGTATTTCGCAGGCGATATTGACCGTTGCTACGGAAGGGCATTATTGCCTGATCATGGCATCCTTCTCGCTAATGCAGTACATTGGGCAGCTAATGGTACATTGCCGCTTTCATTGGAAGGCCCGGGACATATTGATTGTAAACTTTATCGCCAAGACAACCGGTTGATTCTGCATTTAGTCAATTTAAGCGGTGCACACCGTATTGGTTATATGGACGAATTTCTGCCTGTTGGCCCGTATACGGTTACAATGGATGCGCAAGGCTTAAGTCCTAAGCAGGCATTCTTGACC
>JAVBPN010000318.1:0-5714 GCA_031549585.1 Bacteroidales bacterium | reverse complement strand
AATATCCTTGGGGTGGTCCTTATACACGTAACAATCAAGGTTGTTTTTTGGCGAACTTTAAACCTCTGCGCGGAAACTATGTCGATGATGGTGGTTTCCGTACTGTACGTGTGGGTACATATGAACCCAATGAATGGGGCTTGTACGACATGGCAGGAAACGTTGCAGAATGGACAATTAGTGCGTATGACGAATCAGCATATCGTTTTACTCACGATATGAATCCGAATTATGAATACAATGCCCGCGAGGATGAACCAGCTGTGATGAAACGTAAAGTAATACGCGGCGGATCGTGGAAAGATATAGAAGATTATTTGCAGGTAAGCACACGTGCATACGAGTATCAAGATACAGCAACTTCGTATATTGGATTCCGTTGCTTGCGCGATTATCTAGGCAATTCAGTAAAATAACAATTAAAATTTTAAAACACAACAATTAAAACTTAATATTATGGGTCTTGCAGAAGTAACACAAAGTTCCGGTTGGAAAAAATTTATGGCCAAGCTGTACGGTTTGGGAGCATCAGTTGTTATCATTGGTGCATTGTTTAAAATTCAACACTGGCCGGGTGCAGGGATCATGCTTACTGTTGGTCTATGTACAGAGTCAATCATCTTCTTCTTTTCGGCTTTTGAACCGTTGCATGAAGAACTCGATTGGACATTGGTTTATCCTGAGTTAGCAGGGATGACTGATCCTGACGAATTGGAAGGTGCAAAAGAAACAAGTAAAACTTCTGGTGCATTGGAACGTTTTGAAGATTTAGTAGGTGGTCTTGGAGGAATTGATCCTTCTATCGTTAAAGGATTGAGCGATTCATTCTTAAAACTGAATAACACGGCGTCAACTATATCAGATGTATCTCAAGCTACTGTGGCTACTGATAAGTATGTTAAAAATTTAGGTGCGGCTGCCGATTCAATCGGAGGCTTGACTTCAACATTCCAACAATCAAGTGCAGGCTTGCAACAATCTATTGGAGCGCTTGCTAGTTCTTCTGCTGCTATGGCCAATATCGGCGAAAGCAGTAAAGGATATGCCTCACAGTTGGATGGTTTGAACAAAAGCTTGTCAGCTCTGAATGCCGTATATGAATTGCAATTGAGAAGTGCTAATGACAATTTAAAAGGCACACAATCGATATTCACAGGAATGGATCAAATCATGAATGACATGAAATCTTCTGTAGACGAAACTCGTCGTTATCGTGAAGAAATGTCGACATTGAACAGGAATCTTGCTTCCTTGAATACAATTTATGGCAACATGTTGTCGGCAATGAGTGTAAAAGGTTAATTAATTATTGATTACAAACTAACATCCTAAGCATTATGGGTCACGGAAAAGAAACCCCAAGGCAAAAGATGATCGGTATGATGTATTTGGTACTGACGGCCTTATTGGCCTTAAACGTATCAAAAGACATTCTGGATGCTTTTGTCCTTGTAGACAACGGGTTGTTTAGAACAACCGAAAATTTTTCAGCAAAAAATCAAACATTATATAGTGAGTTTGAAAAGCAGATGGCTAATAATCCGAGTAAAATCGGCCCATGGCAGGACAAAGCATTAAATGTTCGTGCCGAAGCTGATCAATTAGTTTTTGATTTACAGAAATTAAAATCTGACATCATTCAACATTGCGATGGAGATGATGCTGAAGCATTGATTCCTGTGAAACGTCTGGTTTTTAATTTGGCATCTAAAACGGAAAAAGAAGAGGATAGTTATAACATTGATGATGCTTTGATTAAAAATAAAGATAATTTGGATAAGCCTCAAGAAATTATGATTGTGAATGGCAGAGGTGCTGAGTTAAAAGGGAAAATAGAAAAATTTAGGGAATTAGCATTATCTCTGACCTCAGATAAGCATCCGGAAGTGAAGGTATCACTTGAAAAAGCATTGGATACTAATCCTCCGCCGAGAACTAAGGATGGGATCCAACAAACGTGGGAATCCTATTATTTTGACCACATTCCTGCAGTTGCTGTGATTACCATGCTTACCAAGTTGCAAAGCGATGTTCGTAACGCCGAAGCTGAAATTGTAACACATTTGTTGACAGAAATAGACGCTGGTGCAGTTAAAGTGAATAAAGTTGAAGCCATTGTCAAGGCCAATTCAAATTATATTTTGAGAGGCGGGCAATATGAAGCTCAGGTTATTTTGGCGGCTTACGATAGTTTGCAAAAACCGGAAATATTGATTGGTAATTATACGACCAAACATTTACCGGATGGTTCAATTGATTATGAAATGACCGGTTCTTCAGAAGTATTGCAATACGATTCGGATAATAAAGCTATCTATCGCCGTGCAGGAGGATCAGCCGGTAATTTCACATGGGGAGGTATCTTGCAATTGACCAATCCTGACGGATCAAAATTAAAACGTCCTTTCACTGCAACTTATCAGGTGGGTGAAGCAAGCGCTGTTATTTCTGCAACCAAGATGAATGTATTCTACATTGGTGTTGAAAATCCGGTAAGTATATCTGTATCCGGAGTACCTGCAGACAAGATCAGTGCATCCATGACAAATGGATCTATTAGCCGTTCAGGCGGCGGTTACATTGTGAAACCTACGGCAGTGGGTACTGCTCGGGTTAGTGTTTCAGCCAATATAGATGGGCAAAATCGTGCAATGGGTTTTATGGATTACCGTGTAAAAGTGGTACCTAACCCTGTTCCTCAAGTAGCCGGAAAAATTGGTGGTCGAATTGATAAATCCACGTTGAGCGCTCAAATGGCTGTGCTTGCTGTAATGGAAAATTTTGACTTCGATTTAAGATTTCGGGTTACGGCCTTTACTGTGTCGACTGTAGTTGGAGGTTTTGTACAAAGCAGGCCATCAACGAATGCCAATATTACGGATCAACAAAAAGCGTTAATTAACGGTGCAACAAGAGGGCAGAAAATATATTTTGAAGACATTAAAGCTGTAGGTCCTGATGGGACTACCCGCGAATTGTCGGCCATATCGTTCACCATCAATTGATCGCACGTTTGATCTTAAAAAATAATTTAATTAGTAACAAAATGAAGCGTAGTAGTATTTTTATGGGATTTGGTTTGTTGTTGTCTTGCAGTGTTCTTTTTGCTCAGACAGCGGATCCTGCGGCAGCACCGGCAGATTCTGTATCAACGTATCGCGATTACAAAACGGAAGTATATACGAAAGAAAATATTCCGTATAAACACCCAATTCCTTATGTTTATGTGAGGGAAGCGGATGTGTTATTCGAGAAAACGATATGGCGGATGGTTAATCTGGATGAAAAGCAGAATCTTTCGTTGTATTTTCCTACTGAAAAAATCGGTAGTCGCGTCAATCTGGTCAACTTATTGTTGATGGGCGTGGAGAGCGGCGAGATCACTGCTTATGCTACAGATGATGCCCTAAATGAATTTGTGCGTCCGATGGATAGAACCGAACTGGATATGCAATTTGGCGCTAAAAAGGATACCATCATGGTATCTGATGCAGATGGTAATATGATTGCTCAAATGCGTGACATCCCACGTAGGACGACCGAAGTAAGAAAGCTTTTGATTAAAGAGAAAATATATTTCGACAAAAAGCATTCTACGCTCAATCGTGTTGTTATTGGTATCTGCCCAATTCGCGTATATTCAAAAGATGATGGCAGCGCCAGCATGGAGGAAGATGGTGGAGGGTCTGCTGATATGCTCATGATGAAAACCATGTGGATATACATGCCGGAAGCACGGCCTATTTTGGCTCGCCATCCGATTTTCAACCGTTTCAATGATGCACAGAATATTTCGTTTGATGACTTTTTCATGCAAAATATGTATTCGGGGTATATTTATCAAATATCCGACGTGTATAACAATCGCAGGCTTGAAGAATATGCTGCGGGAGTCGAAGCGTTATATGAATCACAACGTATCATAGATGAGATATTCAATTTTGAACAAGATCTGTGGGAATACTAATTAAAATTTAATTGTTGAGAAAGTGTGACTTTGCAGTCACACTTTTTTGTTTTTGAAGGATTCATGCAAGATCTAATTTGGCTCACTTAAACAGCTATGCACACGACAAAAAACTGAGAAATCTATTTTGATGATTAACAATTTTTCTTAAAAGAATAATGAATCTTCGCCTGCTTTTTATTATAATTGCTGTTGGCCTTTTTGCTTTGCCCTACAATATACATGGGCAATTGTACGAATCAAAAGGCATTTTGAATGCATTTATATTTGTAGACAATGGGGTGTTTAAAACAACCGAAAATCTTGCAGCGAAAATTCAAGTATTATATAGTGAGTTTGATAAACAAATGACCAATAACCCTGTGAAGACCGGACCATGGAGAGATAAAGCCTTAAATATGCGGGCGGAGGCAGATCAATTGGTGCTCGATATGCAAAAGTTGAAAATCGATATTGTTAAACTTTGTGATGGTGCCGGTGCAGATGCTTTGATCCCTGTAAAGCGCAAAATTTTAGATAAAGAATCCAAACAAGAAAAAGAAGTGAATAGTTATGACATCGATGACGTATTACTTGCCGATAAAGGTAACTTGGACACACCGGGTCAAATTATGATTGTGGACGGTAAAGGAGCCGAATTAAAGGAGAGAATAGATGCTTTCAGAGAATTGGTATTATCCTTGACCTCAGATAAACATCCTGAAATAAAGGCATCACTTGAAAAATCATTGGATACCAATCCTCCTCCTAAAACAAAGGACGGAATTCAACAAACTTGGGAATCCAATTACTTCGACCACATTCCTGCAATTGCTGCGCTTACTATGCTTGCCAAGCTGCAAAACGATGTTCGTAACGCCGAAGCAGAAATTGTAGAGTACTTATTGTCTGAAATATAGATTAAAACGAGCTTGTTCAGATGAAATATGCAAATCTTTCCCTAACTTTGTCGATCATAAACGAAAAATCTATATTTTTGATGATCAATAATATTTCTTAAAAGGATAATGAATCTTCGCCTATTTTTTATTATAATCACTATTGGTTTTTTTGCTTTACCCCACAATATACATGGGCAAAATGCTAAAGTAAAGAAAGCAAATGAGGCATTTGCTGCAGGACATTATAGTTCGGCTGCCGATTTATTTCGCAAGGCTTACTCTACGGTCAAAGGCAAAGAAGAACAAGCCAATATGTTATTCAAAATCGGAGAATGTTACCGCTTGATTGATGAGCCGAAACTTGCCGAGTCATGGTATCTTAAGGCAGTTAATAAAAGCTATAAAGATCCTATTGTTCACTTGTATTTGGCTGAAGCAAAAAAAATGAATCAGAAATATGCTGAAGCCAAAGAAGAATTCAGAAAATATAAAGAAAAAGTGCCCAATGATAGGCGGGCAGACGATGGTATAAAATCATGTGATTTGTCGATTTCTTGGATGGAAACGGGAAATGGTTACCAAGTAGAAAACATGAAGTTTTTCAATTCGCGTCAAAATGACTTCTCTCCCAAATATGCTTCTGACGACTATACAACAGTTTATTTTACATCTTCGCGTGATGGCGCCACAGGAGATGCCATTAACGAGGTGACCGGTGAAAATTTTTCCGATATTTTCATGGCGAAAATGGATCGGAAAGGGACTTGGAGCCAGCCGACTGTGGTGGAAGGAATCAATACGGAATATGATGAAGGTTCATGTTCATTCTCAGCTGATTTCCAGACAATTTATTTTACCCGTTGTCA
>JAVBPN010000242.1:0-21983 GCA_031549585.1 Bacteroidales bacterium | reverse complement strand
CCACATCCCCAACAACGAAATCTATTGAATTGACCCATAACAAAAAAGTTTATTGAAACGCATTTCAATAAACTTTTCTATCTGACAGTATCAATAAGGGATATAACTATATTTTACCAACCATTTTTTGCATATATACCTAATTTATCAAAAATGGAAACGTTTTTATCAAATCATACAAACATTTATACGATTTGATAAAGCAAAACCTATTTATTGCCTTACCTTTGTGTAAAACTGTATGTCTTTTCACATTGGTGGAAGAAGTTTTTGACGTGTGAAGATGGCTTACTGTAAAAGACAATTGGAGCGCTTTTGAAATTTATTCCTAATAAGCGGGCATGAGCGGCTTTATATGAATTTATTAATATGGTGAAATATATCATATTAACATAGTTGTTGAAAATAAATAATATATATTATGATACGAAAATTTACTGGTTTATTTACCTTTTTACTGTGGACGGTTTGCGGCGTTTCAGCGCAAACAACTTACTTTGTAAGTCCTACAGGAAGCGATATTAATGATGGCACGAGTTGGGCCGCTGCACTTGCAAGTGTTCAGATTGCTATTGACGCTGCAAATGCAGAATTTCCCAAAGGCCAAGTTTTTGTGGCGCAAGGAACCTATGCGATTACTTCTACACTTAAGCTGGCCAAAGAGGTAAATGTGTATGGAGGTTTTGTTGGTAATGAACTCTCGCCGGATCAACGGCCTACTCTTAAATATGGCGTAACATATGATGGAAAGGCCTCTGTTATTGATGCGGGAAATAGTTGCCGTGTGCTCAAGCAGGATTCGGCCTATTCTTTAACTACTACCGTTTGGGATGGTTTTGTTCTGCAAAACGGATATGTTTATCAAGATAATGGCGGTGGTGTTCTTTTGTATGAAGGAGGAATGCTTAATAATTGTACTGTGAAAAACAGTGAAGCCGAAGGTTATGGCATGCCTACTTTTTTAGGCGGTAAAGGCGGCGGTGTTTGGTTACAAGAAGGAGGAACTTTGAGTAAATGCATCATCAGCGACAATATATCAAATGATTTGGGTGGCGGTGTGTACGCTGCACTTGGCGGCACATTGGATCATTGCATTATTCGCAACAACAAAGGACACGTAGGCGGCGGGGTTGTTGCTAATTCTGGTGATATCTCGTTAATGGATTGTTTGATCCATAATAACACAGCTGTTTCTAATGGTGGCGGCGCATATTTAACCAATAGTGGGGGAACAATGCTCAATTGTACCGTTGTAAACAATTTGGCATATGATGAAAGCGATACAGGAGGAACAGGAGGAAGCAGTTACGCCGGAGGATTATCTATTATGTATAGCGCTCCGATTGTCAATTGTATTGTTTGGGGCAATAATGATGCCGTACAGGCAGGAGGTCAACAAATAACAGATTCCGGAAGTCCAACACCTGTTAGCTATAGTGCAGTACAAGGCGGATATATCGGCACGCTCAATATTAATTTGGAAGCTGGCAATACCGGTAGTGAAGCGGGTAAATATTATCCTTTCTTTGTCAATCCAACCAATTTTGTGGGAGTTGCTTCTTCGGCCGAACAAACCACCCAAATAACCAATTCCAATTGGAGTATTACTACCTTTTCGGCATGCAAGGATGCTGGCGATCCGTCATCAAGTATGTCCGATATTGATTTAGCAGGGAATATCCGTGTCAGCAATGGTATCATAGATATAGGCGCTTACGAATTTCAAGCTCCTTATTCGATTCGCGTTATGGTAGTTGACACTATTGGAAATGCGGTTAACAATTCTATTGTATACATTTTCCCTGTATCAACCGAAGATAAAGTAATCCCTATTGTTGCTACGAAAATTAATGCCAATGAATCCTCAGCGCTTGTTGAGGGTGGACGATACCGGGTGCAAGCTATTGCTCCGGGATACCAGCCCGGATATTTCATTGATGGGTCAACGCCTTCGCCTGTTGATTGGCAGGAAGCTGAAATTGTTGATGATGCGGTTGTGTGTGTCATCCGTCTTACAAAAATAGAAACGCCTGCCGATGTTCCCGGTGTCGATAAGGTGACTATTAAAGGGATGGTGCAGGACAATGGAACCAAGAGTTTATCTGGTATTAAGTCAACTATGGCACGTCCGGTTGCTTATGCAACAGTTATTCTTTATGGTAAAGCGAAATCAAAATCTGCAATGAGCGGACAAGACATACTTGCCGACCCTTATGCCGGTTATACGATTATGGGACAGGTACAAACCGATGATCAGGGCAATTTCTCATTTGATCCGATGCCTAAAAATTATGATTACTTGATCAAGGTGGAACTTCCGGGCTACACAATGGAAGCGCCTATTGCCATCAATCCCAACGAGGCTAATAATCTCTATGAAGTGTCTTGTTTGGCCAATACGAGCACGCATACCATTAATGGTTCTGCCACAGGGATCAACTCAGCACGTACGACCGATGCAATTTCTGTGCGAATTTATCCCAATCCGGCAACGGATATAGTTCGGATAAGCCCCACCCTAACCCTCCCCCAAGGGGAGGGGACATACACCCTCCGGGTGTTTAATTCATTGGGGCAGCAACTAATGGTAATCAACAGTAGCGAATCCGAGTCTATTATTGATATCAGCGGGTTGAGGCCGGGTGTTTATTTCGTCCGGGTGGAAGCCGGAGGAAAAACCGGAACATATAAGTTGATCAAGAATTGATTTAATTAAAACCTAACAGGGCTTCAAGCCCTGTTAGGCCTTTTATCCTATTGTTTTTAAATCGGACAGAGATAAGGTTTAAAAATTAAATTTGAATCCAATGAAGACACAGTTTACTAATGATGGTAGAGCGATAAAATGGAGTTATAAGTTTGTCATATGTTTGATCTTTCTTTTTATATCGTGCATAAGTCATGCCGCCATTATCCCCATTGCGAAAACTACAGGAGCACAGATTTTTATTCCGTCTTATAATGCCGGAGATACGTTGAGACTTACCGGGGATACCCTGCAAACAACGCCTGTGAATGACTGGAACAAGCTTAAGGCACTTACTGTCAATTACCATTTGGACATAGCCGTTGAAAACAAAGTAATACCAAGTACTGCATTTTATGGGTGTACCACATTATTGTCTTTTTCGGCGCCTAATGTAATGATATTAGAGTTTTTTTCATTTAATATGTGTTCCGGCCTTACGGAATTATCTCTTAATTCTTTACCCAAAGCGATCAAAATCGGCTCTTCGGCATTTGCGAGTTGTGTCAATCTGAAATCCATATACCTTCCGGAAGTAACAACAATCGAGTCTTCGGCATTTGAAAATTGTAAGGCATTGGAAGAATTGTCCTACATTTCGCTGCCGAAACTGGAAACAGTTGCTGGCACGATATTCAAAAACTGCCAAAATTTAAGGTCAGTGTATCTCCCCAATTTGAAAACAATGAACGACGATGCCACTTTTTCCGGTTGTGTAAGTTTAACCGAGATTTTTTTGCCTCAGGTAACTAGGTTCTATTCTTCTACATTTGAGAATTGTACCCACTTAGAAGATGTATTTGCACCCAATGTGGAAAGTATCGGAGGTGGGAGTGCGGGGGGAGACGTTTTTAAGGGTTGTGACGCTATCACCACGCTCTTCTTCCCAAAGCTTAAAATAGTAGCATCTCATGGATTTCAATATACACCAAATTTAACCACGCTCTTTTTACCATCGTGTACCGAAATAGGGACATCTGCATTTAGTTATTGCAATAAGCTGGAATTACTATATGTTCCCCAAGTAACCAAAGTTGGATATAATTCTTTCAATACATGTCCTGCATTAAAATATTTATATTTGCCTGAAGTGACTACTTTGGATGTTGAAGCCTGCTTTGCGGCATCATCTTTGGTTGCTATTTCTCTGCCGAAAATCACAAATGTGCCTTACACGGCATTCGGTAGCTGTCCTGATCTGGTTTCTGTATCCCTATCTAGTGTCACTTCCATTAATTACGCTGCTTTTGAAGGTTCTCCCGCCCTGAAATTTTTGGAACTTGGTACTAATGTGCCAACCATGGTAGGAGGTCCCATGCGGTTTTCTTCTGTTTCAAACCTTTTGTTGGCTGTCAATAGTCCAAATCCATCAAATTATTTAAACCGGGATTCACCACTTGTAAAATTTCCTGCCGGTACGCAGGCTGCCACCATTTCTACCAACGCCAATGATAAACATTTGTTGGCGTCCGGAGCAACGTTAACATTGACAACCAACATTACAGGTGCAAGTAACCTTCAATGGAAAAAAGACGGCGTAGCGATATCCGGTGCAAACAGCAGCACTTACACCAAGACAAATGTACAACCGGATCAATCGGGACTTTATTCATTATCGTTTACATATAATACCCGGACTTATGAGATCGTTCCTGCCATGGTGATGGTAGGAACCGATCCGACGATTACGGGAAGTACATCGCGCAACATATCTTATAACACACCGTTGTCAGAACAATTTACGGTTACAGGCTCTGATCCGGGAAGAAAAATATGGGTATTGGGAACACTACCCAAAGGAGTGACGATGAATCAAAGCACTTACAAATTGGAAGGAACTCCGATCGAAACAGGGATTTTTCCTTTGAAGATTTACGTGCTAAATGATTACAGCATGTTTACCGGGAATATCGATATGATTGATTATACGCTTACCGTAGAACAAGTCGGAAAAGTAATTCGTACCAATGGAACACCTATTGCTGGGGGTCAAATATTGGTTTACCCGGCCGAGCAAAACAAGTTTAATGGCAAACAAGTAATCGGCAATTTGCGCGATATATATGATATTGCTGGCGACGGCACATTCAAACATACTTTAGGAGAGGGGCAATATATTTTCCAAGCGATGATAGACGGTTACCAATTGGGCTATTATGCCGACACCAGGTCTCCGGAAGACAATGCTTCTCCCCATACATGGTTGGATGCAACCATTGTTGACATACCGTCTGACACCTATGTGGAAATCGCTCTTGTTCCGATAGACGGAAAACCAGAAACGGGATTGATCGGCATATCTGGTGATATCATTGATCCAAAGTCGGATGGTACCATCAAGGCAACTATGGCACGTCCGGTAGCTTATGCTACAGTCATCCTTTACGGTAAATCGAAATCTAAATCGGCATCCGGCGAAAAATCTGCTTTGTCCGACCGGGAAGGTTATACCATTTATGCTCAAACGCATACCGATGAGGCCGGGAATTTCAGTTTTGCAGATATGCCCCAAGATCATTTGTATTACTTGATGGTAGAATTCCCCGGATATTGGATGGTAATTGACGATTTTGTTTTTGATGGTACAGGAAAAAGCAGCCTTAATGTAAATTATTTGGCCGATAAAGATGATCGTACCATCACTTTATCGAATACCGACGAAACGAATGTTAACCCAAGTTCTGCCAAACCGAGCGAGGCAGGTTTATCTATGGTTATATATCCCAATCCGGCGAAAGATTTAGTTCGGATAAGCCCCACCCTAACCCTCCCTCAAGGGGAAGGGACATACACCCTCCGGGTATTTAATTCATCAGGACAACAGCTAGTAGTAACGAATAGTAGTGAATCTGAGTTTATTATTGATGTCAGTGGATTTAAACCGGGTATTTATTTTATAAGAATAGAAGCTGGCGGCAAAATAGGAACAGTTAAATTGGTGAAGAATCGATAAAATATTATTTTTGTAAAATGGGGTTTGTTATCTACACTAGTTGGAGATGTTGAACCATTATTTGTGATTATTGTTTTAAATTTGCAATTCGATAGAAATATGTTGATTACTATTAAAAAAAATACCACCAGGCAGGAAATTGAAAAATTATTATCCAGCCTAAAACCCCGCAAGATTTTTCATGCAAAAGAGTTTTTAGGCAAGATAAAGTGGGGGGAAGATGCCTTACAATATCAAAAGAAAATAAGGGATGAATGGACTTAGAATTATATGTGATACAAATCCCTTAATATATTTGCTTGATGGAAACAAAGACCTTGCTCAGTTTCTTGACAATAAGCAGATTTATTTATCAATTGTCACAGAATTAGAATTATTTGGAAAGCAAAACCTTTCGACTCAAGAAAGCGAAATTATAGAATCATTGCTTAGTAATTGTTTTATTGTTGACATCAACCAAGAGATAAAGCAAACTTACAAAATATTAAAGCAACAGTATACTATAAAACTTCCAGATGCAATTATAGCAGCGACCGCGATTTATTTGGATATACCTTTACTAACCATTGATCATGATTTTAAAAATATAAAAGAATTAAAGCTAATTGTGTGGGATTGGTAGGAAATAATCAAGTCTATGGATTAACTTTTTTCTCCATCATACAAATATCAAACGGTAAATGGCTTAGTGATTTTACCTCTACTTCCTCGAAATCCTGATATTTATACCATTTTTTTAAAACAACATGGGCATTGATCAGTCCAATGGAAATTTTTTGTCCGCCCAATTCTTTAATCCGGTTGGATGCAAAATCCATCAGTTGTTTCCCAATGCCTTGATGCCTGAAATCCGGATGTACGGCTACTTTTTCAATATAAAAAATGCTTTTATCCCTACTTGAATGTTCAATTGCAATAAATCCGGCTAAGGCTTCATTTTCAACAAAATAATAGAATTCCCTCTTTTCATTTAATTGTGATCGTAATGTTTCGTGGGTAATGAATGCGTTGTTGGTGGGGCAATTTTCTTTTGTCAGCCCAAATTCATGGACTACAGTCATAAACGCATCATTAAGCAATTTTGCTAATGACCGGAAATCATCATTTGATGTAACTCTTTTGATCATATTATTCAATTGGAAGGGGGTGGCGCAAAAGTCAAAAATCATTTACCACTAAGTGCACTGAGAACACAAGATGTAAAACTCTATATTTTTTTGTGTACTTGGTGGTTAATTGTATTTATAATCTCCAAATCTTTCCAAAAATTTGGATAGGATTTGTTGACGACTTCTGGATTTTCGATAAATAACTCCGGTATGACTAGTGCAACAGGAGCAAAAGCCATAGCCATCCGATGATCATGATATGTTGCAATACTTGGATTTGGTTGTGGGTTTGTTTTTTTGCCTGTCCATTCCAAAGTACCGGGCTGCGGTTCTTCGATGATATACCCTAATTTCAATAACTCATGTTGTAAAGCTGCAATCCGGTCGGTTTCTTTAACGCGTAATGTGCTTGCTCCGGTGAAACGAAACGGAACGGATAACATACAAGCTGTAACCACCATTGTTTGTACGATGTCCGGCGCATCAATAAAATCGTATTCCAAAAATGAACTCAGATTTCCTTTTTTTGTCAATAAAAGCCCTTCGGGATGGTTTTCCGTTTGTACGCCTAACTTTTGGAATAGTTGTGCAACTATAGCATCTCCCTGTAAACTATTTGTTTCCATTCCTTCAAGGAAAACTTGGGCATTTTCTGCTAAAGCAACAATTTCGTACCAATAAGATGCCGAACTCCAATCCCGTTCGGTTTTTATTCCTTTTGCTCTATAAGTTTGAGGATTAATCCGTATTATATCATTTTCCCAAGTGGATTCAACTCCAGCAAGACTCATCAATCCTAAGGTCATCCGGATATATGAGGATGATACCAGATCACCTTTTATTTTTAAACTTAATCCATTGGGTAAACATGGGGCAATCATTAATAAGGCAGAAATAAATTGGCTGCTGATGTTTCCTTTAATTTCTACCTCTTGCCCCAATAAAGGGCTTCCAGAAGTTTGTATGGGGGGATATCCTTTCTTTTCGAGATATTTGATATTTGCCTCCAAACAATTGAGCGCATTGACCAATGGGCCAATAGGCCTATTTTTCATTCGGTCGGATCCGGTCATAATTTTTTTCTGGCCGGTTGCCGCAAAGTATGCGGTTAAAAACCTCATGGAAGTACCTGCATGCCCGATATCAACTACATTCGAATGGTTGTTTAGGGCATGTTGCAATACTTTGGTGTCATCGCTATCCGATAATCCGTCAATGGGAAAACCATCCGGACTCAATGTACGAATAATCAATAGGCGATTAGAGATGCTTTTTGAATAAGGTAATGAAATAGTCCCGGATATTTGATTATGGGTCATGTCGGGTAGGATTCATGCGTGGTAAGAAGCTGTCCAAAAGGCTATTTATTTCGTCATTGCGAGCGCAAGCGAAGCAATCTATTCATTGTTAAAGAGATTGCTTCACCCTTCGGGTTCGCAATGACGTTCATTTTTAGGCTTTTGGACAACCTCCTATTCGATTTTAAATGAAATTTCGTTATCTTTAATTGCAATTTTTGATGAAAATAAACATCTTTGCATATACAAAGATACCATGTTGTGTGACATATTGGAAAAAATCATATGAGAAAATATCGACTTCATGTATTCGCCTATTGAAAGTCATGTGATCGTTCTTGCGCTGTGTTTGCTGATAATGTTAATCGTGCCGCCTGTCTGCAAACGCATTGGTATGCCTTCCATTTTTGGTTTGGTTATTGCTGGCATATTAGTTGGCCCCAAAGGATTTCACTTCATTGAAGAAGGTTCTGGTATAGAGTTGTTTGCCACTGCTGGATTACTTTATTTGATGTTTTTGGCTGCGTTGGAGATTGACATGTCCAGCTTCCGTAAAAACAAGTTTAAGAGCATTACCTTTGGCATATTGACATTTATTATTCCTTTTGTAAGCGGATTTGTTGCTTCCAGATATTTATTCGGTTATGGTATGTCTGCGTCATTACTGCTTGCCTGTATGTTCTCTACACATACATTGGTTTCTTATCCTATAGCAAGCCGTTTGAATATTACCAAAACCGAACCGGTAGTAATCAGTATCGGAGGTACTATTATTACCGATATGGCTGTTTTGTTGTTACTGACCATTATTACAGCATCTTACCAAGGTTCATTAAACTTTTTCTTTTGGGCAAAAACCATTATTTTATTGGCTGTTTTTGTGTGGGTATTGTTATGGATTTTTCCCAGAATAATAAAATGGTATTTTGCTCATTTTCAGAGCGATGAAACGGCACAATATACCTTTATCCTTTGTTCGCTTTTTGTATCTGGATTTTTATCTGAATTAGCTGGAATTGAGCCCATTGTTGGGGCATTCTTATGTGGATTAGCGCTTAATCGTGCAGTCCCACAACAATCGACCTTGATGAACCGTACTGCGTTTATTGGAAACACTTTGTTTATTCCGTTCTTTTTGATTTATATTGGGATGTTGGTCGACTTTCATATCTTTTTGAAGGGAATCGACACACTTTTGCTAGCAGCTGTTTTGATTATTGTTGCTTTGTTGGGAAAATATTTAGCGGCATTAATTGTTAAATTGGCATATCGTTACTCACGTTCTGAGTACTTGCTCTTATTTGGATTGACTAGTTCTCATGCGGCAGCAACGATTGCTGTTGTTTTGGTTGGGTACAATATCGGTATTTTTAATGATCAGATACTTAATGCTTCGGTATTAATTATTCTTTTTACGTGCCTAATTAGTGCTTATTGTACCGACTATGCCGGCCGCCGGGTTGCGCTTCAGCAAATAGATCAGGATATGATAGAGTATAAAGCGGACAAAATATTGGTTCCTGTTTCCAATCCCGATACAGTGAAGCCGATTTTTGATTTTGCTCTCTTGATTCATCGTAAACATGTGGATTCTGTGGTATATCCGCTTTCTGTGGCTACTACCCAGTGGCAGTTGGATCATTCTATGTTGAAAGAAAAACCTTTAACCGATTATTTTACAACACACTCAGAATCTGCTGGGGTTAAATATTTTCCGATTACACGCATTGATAGCAATATCTCTGAAGGTATTATCCGGGCAAGCGCAGAGATGCAAGTTACCCATATTGTGATGGGTTGGAGTGGTCAGTCTTATACAGCAAAATATTTTTTCGGAACCATCATTGATAATTTATTGACCAGTTGCCGGCAGACTATTCTTGTTACCCGATTATTGCCTAACATGATGAAATTCCGCAAGATATATGCTTTAGTCCCTCGTAATGCAGATCACGAAACAGGATTTTATGCTTGGCTGACTATATTGATGACCATACAAAAGAGAACATCCAGCGATTTGTTGTTCATTGGCGATAAACAGACATTGGGAATCATTGCGGCAATGAAAGAAACCAACGAATTACGGGAAAAGAATTACCGTGTGATGGATGATTTTCCCAGCATGTCCTCTTTAGCTGGAGAATTGACCGAAACCGATTTATTTTGGTTGTTTCCGCACGTCCAAATTCAGTGTCATATAGCCGTAAGCTGCCTTTGATGCCTCGGGTGATTTCGCGTTATTTTGGTCATGTAAATAGTGTTATAGTATATCCGGAACAACCCGATATCCCTGCGGAAAATCTGATTCCTATTTTTGGGACATTATAAATGTTTGAATAAATCGACATATTAACATGAAAGATAAACTAAAAAAAACGATTTGCACACTATCGTTTACCTGTTTGGTGATTTGCTTCCTTCCTGCACAAACTGTACAGTCTGATTACGATTGGAATGGTTACAAAGGCTGGGAAGACAAAACCCAATATGTGAAAACGTATGTTGTTAACCAACAACATCCCTTGGCATCCGACATCAATCCAGGGACAAGTGAAAAACCTTTTTTGACAATCAATCGGGCTGCGCAGGTTGTGAAGGCGGGTGAGCGTATCCTGATTTATTCTGGCGTATACAGGGAAATGATTGTCTTGAAAAACCAAGGAACTGCGGCTAACAAAATGATCTCCATTGAAGCGGCTCCAGGAGAAAAAGTGATTATTAGGGGATCTCGAATTCTGGAAACAGAATGGATACAAGATCCGAAGCTGGCAGACGACGATCCGTTGAGAATGCAAGGGCTGAACACACGGTCGAGAAAAATATGGATTACCTCTGTACCCGATCTTCTTTTCGATATGGGGTATTACCCGCTTCAACTTCCCAATATTGAGCCTGATCATTATGAGTTGATGCCTTGGGCAGAATCAATGAAAGTGATTCCTCCGTGTAATTTATCACGAGGATTGCTTTTTCAGAACGGGATGCGGATGACACAGTTGGCTCATCCGGGAGATTTACCTCGTTTGCCGGGTTCTTTCTGGGTTGCCCCGGATGGAAAAACAATTAGTATTCATCCCTTTGGAGGAAAGGATCCGAAAGATGATATTTTTGAAATAGGAGTACAAAGCCATTTGTTTAAACCGGAAACGGTTGGTTTTGGATATGTCCATATTTCCGGCCTTACTTTTGAACATTGCGCTAATGGCTTCCTGAGAAGCAGCACGGGAGCAGTCACTATTCTGGGAGGACACCACTGGATTATTGAAAACAATACCATCCGGCAGAATAACTCGTCGGGTCTGGAATTTGGATATTTTGCTTTTGAGCCGAGGGATAAAGATCCTTTAAACGTCCGGTCCAGAACAGAAAAAGAAAATGGAGAGGTAATTGTCAGGAATAATGTTATCCATGATTGTGGGACGGCTGGTATTCGCAGTTATACGGTGATTAATGGTATTATTGAGAACAATGTGGTTTATAATTGCGGCTGGCAGGATGCAGAGACTTACTGGGAAGTTGCCGGGATAAAACTGTTGCGGACAAGGAACACTTTAGTCCGGGGAAATCACATATATAATATCCAAAGCGGAAATGGTATTTGGCTTGACTGGGACAACCAATACTCACGAGTGACTGGTAATCTGATCCATGATATTCAAGCATTACAGGCAGGGATTTTCATTGAAGCTTCCCAATATCCAAATTTGGTTGACAACAATATTATTTGGAATGTAGATGGTCATGGAATTTTCGGTGACGATAGCGATGAAGCAATCTATGCGCATAACCTGATTGCAAACACGACCGGGCCTCTTATCCATGCCATTGTGGCAACTGATAGGCGGTCAAATGGACGACAAGTAACCGCTGAAAGGAACAATATGGTGAATAATATATTTATTGATGGAGGGCAAAAAATCAAACTTACCTCGAAGAATAACCGGATTGATTATAATTTGTATGTGACGAGCCATGAACCGCAACAAGTCCGATTAGAAGACATGAAAGCTTTGGGTTTTGATCACAATAGTCAAGAAATAAGAGCTTTTGTTGAAATAAGAAAGAATTTGCATTTTGTCTGGAAATCGGAAACAGAAATAAAGAGTGTACCGGTTCTTCCGTTCTTAAGATCTACTTTTTTTAACGAAACACGAAGCGGAGAAAAAACGATTCCGGGTCCTTTCCTTGAATTACCTAAAGATTTTCAGATAGTATTAGGCTTCTAATTTAAAACCTTATTGAATAAGAGGTGATCACAAATTTGTTCTGCTGACTTTCATGGCAAGACTTGCAAAATAAGTATCAGAACATTAATCGAAAACTGCAAGACTGTGAGTTTCTTCAAAGATATAATGGTATTCTTCGTGATTCCCATTTGTCTGATATTTTAATAACTCATTCGAAATGCATCCATTCTTAACTTTTGGATTCCTTTAGGCATATTTTTCGACAATTATGTAGTTTATGTATATAAAAAATAAACAAATCTTATTTATATCCCAATATATTTCATATTCATTTTTCAATAAATTTGAAAAGTATGATCAATTTTTTGATATACATACATCAATAAACCAAATAAATAATTATTTTTGCAGATTGTAAGTTACATTTTATGTGTATTGCTTTTTGTTAATTCTTTATAACTTAAATAAATACATAGCATAACCAAATTAAAATTTATTATGGATAATAAACTAAGTAGGCGCGCATTCCTTTCTAATGCAGCAGTTGTTGGAGCTGCCGGAACTGTCGGTTCGGGCATGCTTTTAAGTTCTTGTTCTGGCTCTGGTTCAGAGGATAAGTTAACTCCTTTGCGTCCAGCCAGTGAAATGTATATTCCTGACCTTCCCGATAAGGCAGTAGAGGGTAAACCTTTGAAAGCAGCTCTTATTGGCTGCGGTTCGCGTGGTACGGGCGCAGCATTTAATTTCTTGAGTGCTGGAGATGGCTTGTCGATTGTAGCTTGTGCTGATATCTTTAAAGATCGTATGGATACCTGTCGGGCAAGATTGAAAGAACGTATGAACAATGAGGTTGCCGATGATAAATGTTTCTATGGCTTTGATGCATACAAAAAAGTATTGGAATTGCCTGAAGTAGATATCGCCATCATTGCAAGCCCATCTATTTTCCATCCTACTCACCTTAAACAGGCTATAGATTCGGGTAAGCATGCGTTCTGTGAAAAAGCGGCTGCTATTGATTCTGTGGGTTATCGTACATATATGGTTGCTATCAAGCAAGCGCTCAGTAGCGGATTAAATATTGTTACCGGAACCCAACGTCACCACCAAAGAGGTTATGTTGAGTCGTATAAACGCATACAAGAAGGATATATTGGACAAATCACCTCGGCTAATGTATATTGGAATCAGGGTCACTTTACCTTTGCTATACGCAAGCCCGAATGGACAGATATGGAATATATGCTCCGCGACTTTTTCAGTTGGAACTGGTTGTGCGGCGACCATGTGATTGACCAATTAGTTCACAATATTGATGTGTTTACATGGTTCTCACATCTAAAACCTGAACGGGTAGTTTGTTTTGGTTCGCGTTTGCGCCGTACCACTGGCAACATCTACGATAACTTCAGTGCAGACATTGTTTACGAAGGTGGAGTACATGTTCATGGTATGGCTCGCCAGATAGATGATTGCGATAATAGGGTAGGAGAGATCATTCAAGGGACCAAAGGGTCATGGAATAGTCTTGACAACGAATGGACCATTCTGGATTTGAAAGGTAACATCGTATGGCGATTTGATAAAGAAGCTGAAAAAGCTCAATATAAACAAACCGATCCATATACATTGGAACACGTTAACTTGGTAAATAGTATCCGTCAGGGTAAACAACTCAATATAGCTGAAACAATAGCCATTTCATCAATGGCAGGGATCATGGCTCGCGAATCAGCTTATAGTGGTAAGGCTTGTACATGGGATGAGATGACTACCTCCGACTTGAATCTTATGCCAGCCGAATTGACGCTGGGTAATGTGGATATGAGCAAATACAATGCTATTCCATTACCAGGCTCGGTTGCCAAACCAAGAGAACCACGTTCTTAACAAATTTTAGTCCTGACAAGCGCGTCTTGTCAGGACTATTTTTTAAACGGCCTGTCGGGATTATTGATTCCGTAAAATTATTTAATTTAAAATCTATAGGTAGAATTCTTTTTAATATTGCGAATATTCTGCCTATAACTAAGTGTTGCGTCAATCACATATGAAGAAATCTTTAAAAAAACGCCCGTTGTTTATTTTATTTGTGGGTGTTATCGTAGGAGTAATCGTTGTACTGTCTGGGAATAAAGTCATGCATCATACAAGTACCGACGAATATTGCCAAAGTTGTCATGTGCATCCTCATGCCGATAACAGTTGGAAGAAATCAACACATGTCAGCAATGCGTCTGGTGTTAGTGTACATTGTGTTGAATGTCATTTACCACCTCCCGGTACATTTTATTACTTTACCCAAAAAGCCAAAACAGGGTTGCATGATTTATGGTCTTATTGGACCAAAGACAGCGCTGACTTCAATTGGGAACAGAAAAAGCAATTGGAATATGCTGTAGGAATTGTGTACAATGAGTCATGCCTCGAATGTCATCGTAATTTGTTTCCAAAAGGCCTCACGGAAGATGGGGGTACTGCGCATCTTTACTATGAAGCTAATGCTGAAAAGTTGGATTTGCAATGTATTAGTTGCCACTTAGCTGTAGGACATTATGACCCCAATTACCAACATTCGAAAATGACAGGAGTACCGGTAATTTCAACAGCCTCAGGCGAAATATTTACAGAACCTGCAAAGGTAGAACGATTTGAAAACTATACCGAAAGAATACCGGGTACACCCGTATCATTTGAAATGGCAGCCATTCCCGGCGGTACATTCAAAATGGGAAGCCCTGATAAGGAACCTTTCCGTCGCGATGATGAAGGGCCTGTAAGGGAAGTGACCGTCAGCCCATTCTTTATAGGTGTAACTGAGGTATCATGGGATGAATTCTGGTCATTTTATGGGGTTACAACAACAGAAGGGCGTGTTAATCCGGATCTTATTATGGAACACAATGCCACTTTCCCTGATGCCATTAGCGGGCCAACAACACCTTTTGGGGCTGCCGATCAAGGCTGGGGTACCGGTACAAGACCGGCCATTACGATGACATATTATTCGGCGCAAATATACTGCCAGTGGTTATCACAAGTAACCGGCAAAAAATATAGGCTACCTACCGAGGCGGAATGGGAATATGCGGCACGTGGCGGAACCGAAACGCCCTATTTCTTTGAGGGTTCGCCCAAGGATTACTCTGAACAAGGGTTTTTGCGTAAGTTCTTTAAAGCAGATACGGCGATTATCGGGCGTTATACTATATATGCGCTCAATAGTGATATGCGTACGCAGCCACCTTCGATGGTGAAACCCAATCCATTCGGATTGAAAAACATGTTGGGTAATGTATTGGAATATTGTTCTGATTGGTATGCTCCTGATGCTTATGCACAAACAGGCCCAACCGTTACTGACCCCAAGGGGCCTAGTGAAGGAGAGGAACATGTGGTACGTGGCGGATTTTATGCAGATGATGCCGCAAATGTGCGTGCTGCAACTCGTGATCATACTCGTTCGGTGGATTGGTTGAAAACCGATCCGCAACAACCGAAAAGTATCTGGTGGTATTCAGATATGAAAGGGATAGGATTTAGGGTTGTCTGTGAACCAGATGATTTGATTAAGTAAAGGTTACCACTAAGTGCACTGAGGACACAAAGGTTTTTTTAGTGCACTTAGTGGTAAATGTCTCTACATGACACAGAAATAGATAAACGATAATTGCTTATAAAATAGTTGGTTGTGCAATTGAAGTACGCCAACAATTGGGTCCCGGATTACTTGAGAATGTTTATGAGATATGCTTGGTTGAAGAGTTATTGCATGCAGGATTGCAAGTAAAACGTCAAGTAAAAGTTCCTATTGTATACAGAAACAAGCAAATATCCCTAAAGGGTTGTTAATTAATTTTAATTGTGAAAACATTACTTTGCAGTTGGTTCCGTTAGTGAATGATTTATTTCAAAAACTGAGTAAAGACTAATCAACTACTAAGTGCACAAAGACCACAAAGATTTTCCTCTAAGTGTACTCAGTGTCCTTAGTGGTGAATTATTTTGTATTTTCGTAACCTTAATTTTAAGGTTGATTCATGTATCCATGGGGACATCAGCGGCGATTTAATTCCTATTCGGAATATTTCAGGAAGCATTATGGAGAAAGGGTTCAGAAGCTATCTATAGATGCCGGATTCACCTGTCCGAATCGCGACGGAACTGTTGGGTATGGGGGATGTGCCTATTGCAATAACGATGCGTTTAATCCATCATATTGTCAACCAGAAAAAAGTATTTTACAGCAGATTCAAGAAGGAATAGAGTTTCACAAAACCCGTTACCGTAGGGCACAAAATTACTTGGCTTATTTTCAGGCTTATTCAAATACTTATGCTTCATTGGATCGTTTAAAAGCTATTTACGACGAGGCTTTGTCAGTTTCGGAAATTGTAGGTGTTGTGATCGGGACGCGCCCCGATTGTATCGACGAAGAAAAGTTAGAGTATTTGGCCCAACTTTCTAGAAGTCATTATGTATTGGTTGAATATGGCATAGAAAGTTGCTATAACCAGACATTGGAGCGGATCAACCGGGGACATACTTACGAACAATGTGTTGCAGCGATTCATGCTACAGTGCAAAAAGGAATTAGGGTGGGTACTCATTTGATTTTCGGGCTGCCCGGAGAATCTCGTCAAGAAATGTTGGATGAAGTAAACCAAATTAATTTACTTCCAATTGATACCATTAAGTTTCATCAATTGCAAATCGCGGTTGAAACTGCTTTTGCAAAACAATATGCTCAGAATCCACAAGCTTTTGAATTATTCGGGCTTGAGGAATATATTGATTTTATGGTGAAGTTTCTGGAACGTTTGCGTCCTGATATTACCGTTGAACGTTTTGCCAGCGAAATGCCTCCCCGTTTTTTGGTTAGCCAGGCGTGGGGATTGATTCGAAATGTTGAATTATGGCGTATGTTGGAGCATCGTTTGGAAGAATTAAATACTTGGCAAGGACGATTGTATGCTGTCAAAACGACTTAACATGCTTGTATAAAACCTTTGTGAACTTAGTGTTCTTAGTGGTAAAATGAATTAACTTTGCAATTGATGACAAACGCCAATAATAAACGAAAGATTGTCAATGATCCGGTATATGGGTTCATCAATATTCCATATACGGTATTGTATGACCTGATGGAGCATCCGTATTTTCAACGTTTACGCCGAATCAAGCAATTGGGAGTGACCAATTTGGTTTATCCGGGGGCGAACCATACCCGTTTTCAACATGCTTTGGGCGCTATGCATTTGATGGATCAGGCTATTACGACATTACGATCCAAAGGGCTTGATATTGCTGAAACAGAGGCAGAAGCAGCGATGGTTGCCATTTTGCTTCATGATATAGGGCATGGGCCTTATTCGCATGCACTTGAAGGAGCGGTTATCCCTGGTATGTCGCACGAAATGCTTTCGCTACTTTTTATGAAGGAGCTAGACCAAGAGTTTAACGGGCAATTGGGGCGAGCCATTGAGATTTTTGAAAAGAAATATCCGAAAAAATACCTTTGTCAATTGGTATCCGGGCAATTGGATATGGATCGGTTGGATTATCTCCGCCGTGATAGCTTTTTTACGGGAGTAACCGAAGGTATTATTGGTTCGGATAGGATCATCAAGATGCTTCATGTTTTCCATGATGATTTAGTGGTCGAGGCAAAAGGGATTTATTCTATTGAAAAATTCCTATTGGCCAGAAGATTGATGTATTGGCAAGTCTATTTGCACAAGACGGTGATTTCGGCCGACCAGCTTTTATTGAGCGTATTCCGGTGTGCTAAGAATTTGATGCAATCAGGAGAACGTTTGTTTGCAACACCTGACCTGGAGTTTTTCCTAAAACATATGTCTTTTGAGGACATGAGAAATGAATCGGATCAATTGGAGGTGCTGAAACATTATGCCCGGCTGGATGATGATGATATTTCTGTTGCAATTAAGATGTGGTCGGTGCATCCTTCTCCAGTATTGTCGAAGTTAGCAAGTAATTTAATCAATCGCCGTTTGTTTCGTATCCGGATACAGAATACGCCTTTTGATGAAGATATAGTTCAATCTTTCAAGAACCAAGTAACTAAACGTTATAACTTAAAGGATGGTGATGCAGATTATTTTGTATGCACCGGGACATTGTCTAATCATGCATACGACCATGATCATGGCGGTATTCAGATTATGCTTGGAAATAATCCGGTAGATATTACAGAAGCTTCAGATTTGGACAATTTGTTTGGTATGTCCAAAGTAGTCGAAAAATATTTTCTTTGCTATCCGAAAGAATTAGATAAATGAGACCTAACAGGTATTCAAGACCTGTTAGGTCTGGTGTTATTTATTATTCCAAATAAGTATATCCGTACAATCCTGACCTGTAGTTGGATAAAAATTCTTTCCCTTCTTCGGCTGTAATTAATCCGGATTTAACAGATCCTGTTACCCATGTTTCAACTGTACGTACCAACTTTTTGGGATTGTATTGTACATATTCTAATACTTCGGCAACTGTTTCACCATCAATTACTTTATCAATTTGATACCCTTTTTCGGTAATGATAACGTGTACTGCATTGGTGTCACCAAATAGGTTATGCAAATCACCTAATATTTCCTGATATGCACCGACGAGAAAAACCCCGATATAGTACGGATCTTTGCCTTTTAACGAATGTACTGGCAAGTGATATCCATAATGGCGGGTAGAGATAAAGTTATCAATTTTTCCGTCCGAATCACAGGTAATATCTTGTAGCGTTGCATGACAATCAGGTTTTTCATCTAACCGATGCAGTGGCATTATGGGAAATATCTGATCAATTGCCCAAGAATCGGGCAAGGACTGAAAGAGAGAAAAATTACAAAAATATTTGTCTGACAATGCTTTAGAAAGTTGCCTTAATTCTTCCGGAGCGTGTTTTGATTCGCCGAAGATCTGATATGCTTCGCGAGCTACAGACCAAAATAACCGTTCGATTTGCGCGCGTGTTTTCAGGTCTATCAATCCTAAGCTAAACAGATCAAGCGCTTCTTCACGAATTTGTTGTGCATCATGCCATGATTCCAACATCCGGGTTTGATTGAGGTTATCCCAAATGTTGTATAAATCATGAACCAACTCATGATCATCTTCTGTAACCGTCATTTCTTCATTCCATGAGGGCAACGTTGTGGTTTCCAACACTTCAAAGACAAGTATTGAATGATGGGCGGTTAATGAACGCCCCGATTCGGTTATGATGTTCGGATGAGGTATTTCATTTTTGTTGCTGACATCCACCAATGTCGATATGGAGTCGTTGACATATTCTTGAATACTGTAATTGATGCTGCTCCCGCTTACTGCCGACCGTGTACCGTCATAATCAACGCCTAACCCGCCACCGATGTCGACAAATTCTACCGGATAACCCATGTTACGAAGTTGAACATAGAATTGCGATGCTTCCCGCAAAGCATTTTTAATGCGGCGGATTTTGGTTACTTGACTTCCAATGTGGAAATGTACCAAGCGAAGGCTGTTCTTCATTCCTTTTCTATCTAAGATATCCAATGCTTCCAACAGTTCGCTAGACGTTAGTCCGAATTTGCTAGCGTCGCCACCTGATTCGTCCCATTTGCCGCTTCCTACACTTGCCAGCTTTACTCGTATCCCAATGTTGGGGCTTACTTTCAGCCGCTTAGCCATGGATACGACCAATTTCAATTCATTGAGTTTTTCAACGACAATGAAAATCCGTTTGCCCATTTTTTGAGCCAATAGCGCTAATTCAATGTAATCTTCGTCTTTATAGCCATTACAAATGATTAAAGAATCGGAATCGGTATTGATGGCGATTACAGCATGGAGCTCCGGTTTTGACCCGGCTTCCAACCCAATGTTGTATTTTTTGCCGTGATTTACGATTTCCTCAACCACCGGACGTATTTGGTTTACCTTGATCGGATAAATAATGAAGTTTTGACCTTGGTAACCATATTCTTCGGAAGCAACCTTGAAACTGCTGAAAATCTTGTCGATACGGCTATCCAGAATATCCGGAAACCTCAACAACATAGGGGTGCTTACGTCACGTAACTGCAATTCATCAATCACCTCTTTGACATCAACACTTGGCCCTCCTTTTTTTGGAGTGACAGTGACATTCCCTTTTTCATTGATGGAGAAATAATTTAATCCCCATCCATTGATATTATACAGTTCTACCGAATCGTCTGTTCTCCATTTTCTCATGTCCGGCTTACTTTGTTTTAAAGATTATAAAGTTGCGAAAATACAGAATGTTATGTATCGATATACTTTTTATTAAAAAAAATATTCTATTTGAGAAATAAGAGGCTTTTGAACTGAATTTATGGAGTGTTTTGTGAAGGATATCCAATGAATTTTAAAGCATTATCAAGGCTTGCTTCTGCTGGATTCTTCGATTTTTAACAAGAATATATTTTTTCCAAGTATTGACAAATTTTGTCGGGATAAAAGAAGCCATATACCATACAGTATGGTATGTTAAAATTTATCTTACTATATGATCCTTTTACCACTTAGTTTTGATTTTTATTTTTTTGCGGGAAAGTCGTTTGCCTTTACTTTCAATTAAAATGCTTGCCTGTTGATATTGCCTTAATATTGGTTCGTGGTCATATAGCTTTACAAACTCTACAATGAATTCATATCCGGTTTGTGGCGCCAATCCCAAAGGAAATAGTTTGGATTCTCCAGGAGGTACAATTTTAAACCGGCGTTTTTTCATGCGGGGCTGTTTGAATTCGATAACCGGAGCATCTATTTCAACCATTGCTTTACTTTTGTTTCGAATACTAACCGACATTTTCAATCCTCCCGAATACCACATTTTTTTTCGAATGCGGAATGGATCTTTTTTATAACGAATGTATTTGATCCGCACCCATATGACAAGCACTGCTATGATTAAAAAAACAGCCATCCAGAGCATGCGCATACCTGCCGGTGAAATGAATTTATCCATAATGTAAAATTGATTATTTTCTTTTTGGTTTTTATTGTTCGTCTTTTTCCGGTAATTCTTTTAAATTTTTAGCATTCAGTGATGAAACTATAGGTTTTCCTAATTTTTCCTCTATCTCTTTTCGCGTATTTCCAGCGATTTTTCCACCTTGTTTTGCAATAATTTTGCTTTTTTCAAAAGAATCAGGTTTTTTCTCTTTTGATATTTCAGTAGTAGTAGCTTCAGCCAACATGTTTAAAACCAACTCCAAATTGGTCATATGATCTCGTAAATTTTCTGTTTTTAGGTCTTTAAGTTTTTTATATTCTTTGGTATTAAAACCTGACCAGCCTTGTAAAATCTCGTTAGTTAAGATGGCATACTCATGTCCTTTTTTTACACCTCTTTTCTCCCACTCATCGGTTAATTCTTTACGGACTTCAATAGATTTGATGCGTTGATTGATCCATGCTTCGGAATAGCCTTTACGATGATAATATTCCATCATACGGTCAATACCTTTTTCGGGATCATCCATTTCTTCCAGTCGTTCGTGGGCTATTTCTGCCAACCAAAGTTTGAAAGGTTCAGCTTTGGGAGATGGAATAGACTGGATTAAACGGAAAAGTTGTTCAACGTCAATAACATCAGTTAATCGCATCTTCCCATCGGCTGCTTGCATTTTCAAACCGTGACAGTTCGTCACGGTTTCATTT
>JAVBPN010000351.1:0-16781 GCA_031549585.1 Bacteroidales bacterium | reverse complement strand
CCACATCCCCAACAACGAAATCTATTGAATTGACCCATAACAAAAAAGTTTATTGAAACGCATTTCAATAAACTTTTCTATCTGACAGTATCAATAAGGGATATAACTATATTTTACCAACCATTTTTTGCATATATACCTTTTTGATATAAATGAGACCTAACAGGAAACTGATACCTGTTAGGTTTAGAGATTAATATCACATTCTATCCGGTAGATCGATTCCCAATAAATCCATAGCCGAGTAGATGACTTGGCCTACACTTTGAGATAACATAATCCGGAAATCCCTAAGAGAAACATTTTCTTCTTTAAGGATGGAATAATCATGATAAAATTGATTGTATTCCTTAGATAGGTCATAAACGTAATTGGCAATCAAAGCAGGGCTATATGTTTCAGCTGCATCTTGAATGATTCTTGGGAAATTATATAGCGCTTGAGTCAATGATACTTCTTTATTGTTCAATACAATATCTTGAATATTTTTCTTAATATCAAGCCCTGATTCGGAAACCTTCCGCATGACCGATTGAATACGGGCATAGGTGTATTGAATAAATGGCCCAGTATTTCCATTGAAATCGATTGATTCTTTAGGATTAAATACCATATTCTTTTGAGGGTCTACCTTCAAAATAAAATATTTCAAAGCCCCCATCCCGATTTTTTCTACAATTCCATCGGCTTCTTCGTCAGTCAATCCGTCTAATTTTCCTAATTCACGAGACATATCACGAGCCGTATCCACCATTTCGTCCATTAAATCGTCGGCATCAACGACCGTACCTTCACGGGATTTCATTTTGCCCATACCTTTGGGCAATTCAACCATCCCATACGACATATGTTTAAGGTTTTTAGCCCATGAATAACCTAATTTACCCAAAATAAAAGACAACACCTGAAAATGGTAATTTTGCTCATTCCCTACCACATAAACCAACTCGTCAATAGGGTACTCATCGAATCGTTGGCAAGCTGTTCCGATGTCTTGAGTGATGTACACAGAAGTTCCATCCGAACGCAACAATAGCTTTTCATCTAGCCCGTCGGAAGTAAGATCAACCCATACCGATCCGTCTTCTTTTTTGTAAAATATTCCTTTTTCTAACCCTTTAATAACAATGTCTTTACCTTGTAAATAGGTTTGCGATTCATAATAAATCCGGTCAAAATCGACTCCCATTCTTTGATAGGTTTTGTCGAAACCTTCATAAACCCAATGGTTCATCCTTTCCCACAAAGCAATTATTTCAGGATCTTTAGCCTCCCAACGGCGAAGCATATCTTGCGCTTCCAGTATCAATGGTGCTTTCCGGGCAGCTTCCTCTTCGTTCATCCCACTGGATTTCAGATGATCTATTTCTTTTTTATATTCAATATCAAATCGAACATAATATTCGCCGACCAAATGATCGCCTTTTTTACCTGATGTTTCAGGAGTTTCGCCATTGCCCCATTTTTGCCATGCCAACATGGACTTACAAATATGTATTCCTCGATCGTTAACCAAATTAACCTTAACCACAGAATGCCCGGCAGCAGTGAGTATTTTGTATAAAGAAAATCCCAAAAGATTATTTCGCACATGTCCCAAATGAAGCGGTTTATTGGTATTTGGAGATGAATACTCGATCATCTTCAATGGCGCTTCAACAGGGGTAGATGTACAGCCGAACGTATTATCAAAAATAGTATCAGTGATAAACCGAATCCAAAAATCATCTTTAATGATCAAATTCAAAAACCCTTTAATCACATTGTACTTGGCCACTTCAGGGCAATGAGTTTGAAGGTAATCTCCGATTGATTTAGCGGTTGCTTCTGGAGATTGCTTAGATACTTTCAATAAAGGGAAAACCACCAATGTGAAATTGCCTTCAAATTCCTTACGTGTTTCCTGTATTTGCAATTCATTGGGTGGTAAAGTCGCACCATACAATTGATGAATCGCCTCTGCTGTGTATTGCTGAAGTATATTTTCGATATGCATTTGAGAAATATTCAATTTATTGATTTTAAAAACGATGTTGCTAATTTTATGTTTATAAAAAATCTAAACGACTTGCTATTTCTTTGCTAGGATGCGTCGGGCATAGCCCGATTTACTCATGCGAAGCATGCCTTTTTTGACAAAATTCCGTTCAAGCGAAGCCGTTAGGCGGAGCGCGTTTATTTTGTCAAGCCCTTTTTGATTCTTTTTGGGGCTCCAAAAAGAATGAAGAAAAACAAAATACGAGCAATAATGCAAATTTAAACTAGAGTCAAAATAAATTTATAAGTTTTGCTTACAACCGAATACTTGTGCCACCCAATTGTTCGTTTTCCAATCCTTCAGGACTACATATTCTGATTTCGTCCACCCCGTTGTGTATGGCATTAAATGCATTTTCGAGCTTGGGAATCATACCGGCAGTGATAATACCGTCTCGTTTATATTGTTCGAAATTTTTTTCATCCAAACGTTCAATTACAGAATTATTATCTTCCGGATCACGCAACACGCCATTTTTCTCAAAACAAAAAATCAGGCGTACCCGGTAATGTTTCGTCAATGCAACAGCAATTCCCGAAGCAATCGTGTCGGCATTGGTATTGAGCAATGTCCCTTTTCTATCATGGGTAATAGGAGCGATCACTGGAGTAAGCCCCATAGATATAAACAAGGCTATTAATTGTCCCGGAATTTTATCGGCAACAATGTCGCCAACATAACCATAATCAATTTCGGCAACCGGCCGTTTTTGGGCAGGAATCAAATTGGCATCTGCCCCAGTTAGGCCAATAGCATTACACTCGTACTTTTGCAACGAAGCCACCATATTCTTATTAATCAACCCAGCATACACCATCGTTACGATGTCTAACGTTTCCCGATCAGTAATCCGGCGCCCATTGACCATTTTGGGTGTGATGCCCATTTGCTGCATCATACTGCTGGCTACTTTCCCTCCGCCATGTACCAAAACTTTGTGGGTATCCCATGAAGCAAAACGAGACAATACCTGTTCCAACACAGAAGGATTATCAATGACGTTTCCGCCTATTTTTAATATGGTTAAATCCATGTCTATTTCTTTTAAAAGCCTTGCAAAAGTAGAAGAAAAGGAGGGAATAAACAATACGTGTTGTAAGCCATTAAAGATATTGAATATCCATGTATAAAAATGTACACAACCAGAATGATAATGACAAAATCTTCCGCTGACAGATCCTTCAGGCTGTCTGACAGAGGCAAACCGAAATCTTAAAAAGATAAACAGATGAAATATAAACTATTAACAGAATAATATATAAATAATGCCCACAATATATTATTGTTAATGAAATAAAAATGAAAAAATCACAAAAAAATAACTTTTATAATACCTTTATGTATAATTAATTGTTATTTTTGCTCAGATTTACGATGAAGAAGAATGATTATTAAATACAGCTCATCCTTCTATGAAATAAGTTTTTATGTTGTAAACTATGAACACTCAAAACTGCATTGCTTTGATATATTTCTATATGAAATTAATGCTACATTCATGTGGCAGAATAATTGTTTATGCGATTTTATTAACTGTTATCCCTATTACTGCATATTCACAACAAGATTCTGTGCACAGAATAGAGTGTTTGATCAGGGTAAAGCCGGATACTATTCTGCTTCGCTGGGTGCCAGCCAGTATTCCTGCTTGGCAGGTAGGGAACAAATATGGTTACGTAGTGTATCGTTACACTATTTTCCGCGATGGCGCGCCTGTCCCCGATGGCTTGTCTAATGGGGAACTGTTAACTCCTCAGCCAATTAAGCCCCTATCAAATGAAGCATTTGATGAATTAGCAACCTGTCATCCCGATGCTGCTATTGTACAAGAAGTCATTTACAGTGAAGAATTCCAAATGCCCGATCCGGAAAAAGGTTTCGCCGCTTTTTTGCAAGCATACCGGGAATTAGAAATGCGGTTTGGTTTTTCGCTTTTTGTATGTGATCTATCCACAGAAATAGCTGCTGCTGCCGGATTATATTTTGCCGACACTCATGTCAAAGCTGGAGAACGATATGCCTACCGGATTGCGCCTGTCAACCAACCACAGGGATTGGAAATTCAACCGGCAATTGTTGTTGCAGATGCCGGTAGGGTTGATCAAATACCCATTCCGGACCAAGTACGGGCATTATTTGCAGACCAGACAGTGACACTCCAGTGGCCGGTAATGCTTCATCAAGGAATTTTTACAGCCTATATCCTTGAAAAAAGTTATGATGACAAAACGTATCATTCTGTTTCTGAGCTTCCTTTGATCAATGCTTCGGAAGAAACGGATCCCGATTTTTTCGTGTACCGCGACTCTTTGGAACAAAATGGTGTATTGACTTATTACCGCGTTCGCGGCCTCACTCCGTTCGGTGAACGCAGTAACCCGTCCGAATCAGTAAGTGGTGCGGGAATTTCCGATTTTAATGCTTATGCGGTAATTGATACGGCTGCCGTTACTGGAGAAAAACAGGCATTGATCGGTTGGCGGATAACCGAAGCAATGCCCGGGTTGGTAAAACAAATTACCGTACAAAGGGCTTCCCGTTACGAAGGGCCATATACCGATCTGGCACAAATGAAACCGGATATACAGGAGTATACCGACAAGGATGCCGGGCTTAATAATTATTACCGCATTATGCTGTCCGGAGATAACGGCCTTTATTCGTATTCTTTTGCCCGTTTCGTGCAACTGGAGGATAATGATCCTCCCGCCCCGCCGGTGAATATCACAGGAGTGGTTGATTCGGCAGGAATCGTAACATTGGCATGGCAAGCCAACACCGAACCCGATATAATGGGCTACCGGGTGTTTCGCGCTAACGCTCCTCATGAAGAATTTGTAGAAGTGACCCGGAATACAATTTTTGATGCTATCTATCGGGATACGATTAACCTGAATACGCTTACCCACGAAATATGGTATAAGCTCGTGGCTTTAGACCGCCGCTACAATAATTCGGATTATTCGGAAGCGATACGGCTTACCCGTCCCGATACCATTGCTCCGGCTCCGGCGGTTTTCACCTCATTACAAGCATTGGGAGATACCATTCAATTAACTTGGGAAAACAGCCCCAGTGATGATGTCGCCACATATACCTTATACCGCAAGGCACAGCACGATAACGCCACATTAAAAATCGCTGAATGGAACGCATCGCAATCACCTGAACAATATATTGATAAACCGCCACTCAGTAGCGAATATTTGTATACCCTAACGGCGTCCGATTATTCGGGCAATCAAACGCATTTCAGCCGCACGATTCGTTTCACTGCAACAACCAATCCACAAATCATATTGG
This sequence comes from Bacteroidales bacterium, assembly GCA_031549585.1. Lineage (GTDB taxonomy): Bacteria > Bacteroidota > Bacteroidia > Bacteroidales > UBA4181 > JAIRLS01. The sequence continues at coordinate 11,440 of JAVBPN010000351.1, read as the reverse complement.
ATGTGGCGCAAGAATCGGCCAGTAAAAATGTGATGTTGCGTTGGAATATCCCCGCAGGCCTGCAAGCGGTGCAAACCGTTATATACCGGGCTGAAACAGGGAACTCATTGGCCACATACCGGCAATTAAATACTCCGGCAACCTTTTATTTGGACGACCAAACGGAAGAGGGAACAAAATATCTGTACCGGATAAAAATAACGCTGAATAATGGGCAAAGTGTACTAAGCCAGGTAAAGAACAATTAAAAATGGATAATGGAAAGTTGAAAATGGAAAATTAATGCCATGGGCTTACCTAAAGGGTTGAGCGGTGACGTCCCGGAGTAAAGACCTATCAGATTCTTGCCAATCCGGACAACAGCAAAAACGGAACGTTAAAATAAATGATAAACGCATGAAAAAATATATTTTACTTTTCAGCATGTTGATGATCATTGCGGTTATGACATCAAAAGGAAGCAACGGGCCATGGCACTGTACTGTGGGTGAAATGATTTACCATGAACAAGGAGAAGGACGGCTCCTTCTTGATATATATATTGATGGGTCCCAATGTTTGCTGGGTTGTGATTCTTCCCCAGTCGTTGCCATGGGAGCAGTGCCGCAACATCCTACACTTCACCTCGCAGTAGAAAATGAAAATGGTCGCCAATACATTGGCGACCCATGGGGAGACGGTTGGAATTATGATACGGGAAAGGAACATTTTCGGTTTCAAGGTTCCGGATGGGACATAGAATTCGACTTGGAATTATTGTTTGTTGAACCATCCTTAACATTAAAAAGCGGTTTAGGGAAAAAGTGCAGTAATGATCGTATTGAGTTTTCAATAACTCATGATGCCGCCATACCGAATTTCAGGTTTGGGAGCAGTTCTACATATATTTGGCAATATGGTGTGATGGATGCATATAGCATCAGTTGGCATAATTTTAAGAAAAATTCAGGATTTTTTGTCTTCCAAGAAGATTTTGATGATAGAATTGTCACAAATACAAACATTTACTTTAGAGTGATCGCTGTAGACGATGCAAGTGGCAGAACCAGTTCGTCAGTAGTTGTTGGCCCATTGGAATTTCTTCCTCCTCCTCCAACAATCAAACAGATTGATATTCTGGAAGGATCTTGTGCAGGAGCGGCCGGAACCGGAAAAATAAAACTAACCATTGATAATCCCATCTCCCATGAAAAGCTAAGATACAGAATCGGTAAATATTGCCTACCGATAAACGAATTTAAGGATATTGAAAATACCGGTGAACCATTCACAGTAGGTGCAAATGATACAGCAAGCTGTTATTGGACACAGTTGCCAGCTATTCTTCCGGATAACTATGAAATAAATGGTGTGCCTGCAAAAAAATTATTATTGTTCTTAACCTATGAAAATTCATCCATCAATAATTGCTTCACTGAAGGAATAAATGTAAAAACATTGACTGTTCCACCAATTCCTGAATTATCAATAACCAGCAGCTTTGATAGTATTACTTGTCATGGAAAAAACGATAGTAAAATTACCGTTGATGTTAATTCAGGTAGTGGAAGTTATATTTATAAATTGTTTATTTCTGATCAAACCGATCCGATTTCTGTTAGCTCCACAACCAATAGCACATATACTTTTAATCAATTATCAAAAGCGTCTTATACCGTTAACGTTCAAGATCAATGTAGTAGTATATCTCCTTCCCCCATCACCATTGCCGAACCCGCCCAAGTCACAATCAAAGACAAGACTAACATCCTAAAGGCTGATCCTACCTGCGTTAATGAGCCAAACGGTACCATCGACGCATCTACATGGAGTATCAAGGATGAGCATCCGGTTCGCTATGAAATAACCAATCAACAATCTACCGCCCAGCTTTTTGATAACCTCGAGTGGCAGAAAAAGTTGACACCCGGAGACAATTTCATCAAAGTATACGATGCCGGGAGGATGGATTGCCCGGCCGGAGATTCCATTACGATTACGCTTGGTAATCCGGTTCCTTTGGCTATTGGGCATATAGAAACTGTCGATTTAAGGTGCTTTGGAGTGAATACAGGCGAAATCAAAGTCGCTAAAGGTTCCGGGGGAAGCAGAAAACTTTCTTATACGCTTTCTTCCATGCCCTCTGGTGCAACAAGTGTTTTGGAACCGGATTCTGCTGTGCTCTTTAGCCTGTTGCCTGCCGACACTTATCACTTAATCTTAAGCAACACCGGGAGTGGGTGCAGCGATTTCAAATCCCAAACCGTCATCATTGATGCTCCGCCCAAAATCGAAGTTGCCATTGACTCCGAAGACGTCCGCTGTAAAGACGAGGCCAACGGCAAGCTTCGCATTACCAAATTTGTGGGCGGAACAGGAGCATTATTGCCCCAATGGCAAGAGTGGCAAACATCTGGGAATTATTGGAGAAATGCTGCCAACCTGAACATCCTTGCCATGTATCCCGGAGATTATCGCTTAATCACAAAAGACAGCAACGGATGTGTGGACACGACCAATGTAGCAACCATATCTGAACCCGCCACGATCCTCAGCGGCACGGCAACGGCCAATGATATCGTTTGCTATGGCGAATTGGCTACGTTTAGCATCAGCGTCGCAGGAGGTAACAATGATCAGTCATACATATATAAATATGACAATGGCGATGGGTTGGGTTTTCGAAATTTTGTAACGTCCGATCAATTTGATGACGGCGTTTATACCATACAGGCTTTGGATTGGAAAGGATGCAGCGCAATTATCGGCGTAAACCTGCCCATCACCAAACCTTCCGAACCGTTCGATTTCACTTATACATTAAGTGATTACAATAATTCCAACAGTTCCTGCTTTGGTAATGATAACGGGTGGATCAACATACAAGCCAATGGTGGCAATGGTGGTGGTTATGGAGTCACTTATAGTGGCTATACTTATGTGCTGGATGCATGGACACATGATAACAATCCGTTATTTGAGAATTTATATGCCGGTAATTATACCTTAACGGTATCCGATAGACGCGGGTGCAGTAAAATAACAACTTTGACACTCATCCAACCCATTTCTGAATTAACGTTCAATACGCCGGTTATTCAAAACGTGCTGTGCTATGATTATGCCGACGGCAGTATTTCTCTCTCGCCTTTGGGAGGCACTGCACCCTATACATATCGTATCGACAATAATGAATTCAATTCTTCAGGGGTTTTCGGAGGATTAGGAGTTGGCGAATATGCTTTTACCCTGCGTGACTATAATGGTTGTACATGGATGGAAAGATTCTCTGTTACCAATACTGTCCCTAAAATCGAATTTATTGAAACCATCGGTAATGTGAACTGTTTTGGCGGCAACGATGGATTCATTTCTATTAATACCTTGGGAGGGTTATTGCCTTTACAATATCTCTGGAAAGAAACACAAAGCACGGAAACGGACATTCAAAACTTGATCATCGGGCATTATACGCTCTTAGCTACCGATGCCGCCGGGTGTTCGATGACAAAAACTTTCTCAATAGGACAACCCGAAGCCCCGCTTATGCTCTCTGCTTATACCAAACCTGTGTGCGTTGGAGCGTCCAATGGGCTGATTCGTCCGCAAGCTACATTTGGAACAGCGCCATATCGCTATGCGGTAGATCAAAACCAAAACTTTGTTTTCCAATCTGAGTTCAATGCTTTACCCGGAATACATCAAATATATGCCTTGGATGCCAACAATTGTTTGAGTCAAACCTCTGTCGAAATAGAAATAAGAAACCAAATGCCGTCCATCAACTTTATGGCTGCCACGTTGCGCTACGCGATGGACACGTTAGTGCTCAAAGAAGTGAGTGTGCCCAAGCCCGATAGCGTATTCTGGAGTTTATCTCCGGAATTAAACATAACGGGAGGCAATAATTTTGAACCAATCATTACATCCGACTATCCCGGACAATACGCCGTACAAATGACCGGATGGTTTGATGGATGCGATTATACCATCGATAAACTGCTTCAATTCAGCGAATATGATCCGGCTGTGGTCATCGACAATGACAATCAAAAAGGAATCCGAAACATTGAAATATCTCCCAACCCCAACCAAGGTGATTTCCGGGTGAAAGTAGACTTGCACATCAAGCAACAAATCATTCTAAAAATTGTGGATATGAGCGCAGGCGTACATCTCAACAAGCAATACGCCTCTACCGATGCTTTAGATGAATACATCAGCTTGCCAAATGCTCCTCCGGGTGTGTATATACTGATGGTAATTGCCGAACACGACGCGAAAGCGGTAAGAATCGTGATCAATTGATAATTGAAAATGGAAAATTGACAATGAAAGAAAATATCATCAAAGACAAATCTTATGCTTTTGCATTGAAAATGGTCGATTTGTGTCGGATTTTGTGTGCAGACCAAAAAGAATATGTCTTATCCAAACAATTGTTACGCAGCGGAACAGCCATAGGAGCATTGGTACGAGAGGGTGAACACGCTCAATCAAAAGCCGACTTTATCAGTAAGATGAGCATTGCCTTAAAAGAAGCCAATGAAACCGATTATTGGCTCGCTCTGATGAAGGATAGCGATTATATTTCCATAAATCAATACAAGCCTCTGGAAGAAGATGTAAAGGAATTAATCAAGCTTCTGGTAAGCATTGTAAAAACAGCAAGGAATACTAAATGAATACGTGAAATGAAAGATAAAGCATGACCATAATGGAAATCTTAAATAAAAATATCACACATTGCTTAAAAAAGAAATGGGTTCATTTTCCATTTTATTCGGCTTTGCCTTATGAAGACGCTGCGCTTAGTTCAACTTTCAATTGGCTTCGCCGAGCTGAAGGTTCTCCATTGATTAAGCTTTTCCTTGTATTCTCATTTTCAATTTTCCATTTTCAATTTTCCATTTCTCAGATCCATCCCGTCAACGTCACCACCGTTCTCACCCCGCCTTACTCGGTCTATTTGGCCGATTACGCTGCGCCCGGCTGCGAGCAACTACGCGTAATCTTGTTACAACGCGACCTTACCCAAAGTAGTTACCAGCTCTACCTCAAGATGAGCATCGAGTGGAATGGCCGCGAAATTATCCGCACCACACCGGCGTACCGGCCATCGCCCATCATTGTATCACCCGGCGTACCTACCGTCATATCCGGCAGTGACCTGTACCATTACCTCGATCCGCAAAATATGGACTTTACCGGATACAGCCGCGAAACCTACCTGCGCACCAAAGCCCTACCCGAAGGACAATACCGTATTACCTTCACCGCATACGACTATGCCCGCCCCGAAGTATCCCTCAGCCTGCCCGGATCGACATTCATCTATCTTTCCAAAGCAGAGCCGCCCATGCTCAACATGCCGCCCAATCAGTACATACAACCGGCTTATTCTGTACAAAACGTACAATTCAGTTGGCTACCCCGCAACATCTCTTCTCCCAACTCCGTCAACAGTACAGAATATCTGCTGGAATTGTTTGAAATCCGTCCCGAAGGATACCATCCCAACGAGATTGTCAAAAGTACCCGCCCGGTATTCAGCACGCAAACCGCCCAAAGCTATTACATTTACACCATAGCCGACCCGACGCTTACTGTCGGATTACAATATGCATGGCGTGTACGAGCCATCGACCTGCAAGGGCGTGACGCTATCCGCAACAATGGATATAGTGAAGTATTCTCTTTCACATACGGGGATAACGGACATCAAGGAGAAGCAGGAGTTAATGCCCCTGCTACCGTAGGTGGGTTTACAGTAGAACCTGCCGCACCACGCCGAGCCAATGCCACATGGGTGCTCAATTCTGAAGCCGACGGATATAAAATCATGTACCGCAGAACCGGAACACCGGGAGAACCGCCTGCATGGACGGAAGAAGAAACCGCCAAAGACAAGATAGAACTTTTAGGGCTTACCCCCGGAGCTACCTACGAAGCCCGGTTGCAAAGCAAAAAAGGAACCCGTTGGGGCGGATACTCTGACTTGATCGACTTCACCATGCCTCCACTATTGGTCATCGAATGTGGTGATCCATATAACCGTCCCGAATTGCACCGCGAACCTTTGCCTGAACTCAGGCGAATGGCAGAAATCGATGCCGGTGGGTTTCCTGTTACAGTGCTGGAAGCTACTGGAAGCAACGGCCGTTTCAGCGGAAGGGGCTATGCCCAAGTACCCATGTTGGGATATGTAAAGTTAAGGGTAGAGTTCAACAACATTTTTGTCAATAGCGATTACTACTTGGTAGAAGGGCAAATCAGGGCTATTACTGATTGGGAAAACAACGCCATCTGGAATGCCGATGCGCTGACCGAAGGCGGCGGGAAAACCGGCAAAGTGATAGACGGCACCGAACAGGTGGATATCATCGTAGATTTTGAAATCCCCAATGCAGAAAGCATTTCAATTGAAAATGGGAAATTACGGATTGAAAAAGAAGACGGAAGCGTTGTTTTCATCGACATCGAAGATGCAACCGGTATCACCGGCAACACCGACCCCTCCCCCTCAGGGGGAAATGGAGGGGGCTCCTCCCTTACCGTCAAAGATGCTGCCAACAATTTATACAGTGTAGACACCGCCACAGGGCAAGCAACTTATTTAGGAAAAGCCTCCCCCTTGGGGGGAGACGGAGGGGGCTTGTTTGACACCAAAAAGATCGCTTCCGACAGGGGAATAGCCGTATTTGCACCTGCCACCGGAAGCAAATATGCTTTTGATGTGTACGACAAACAATACAAGGCATCCTCACTATTCACTGAAAAATATCAGGAACTAAAAACCCAAGGCAGCGAAGCCTACGCGGTGCCCTTCAAACTGGTTCCTGTGGGCGCTACCGATGTAATATATATAACGTTTACCCCTGCTTCCGAAGATGCCAAATACCCGGAGAAGAAAATTGACCCCGAACAAATCATCTTCCGTACTACTGCCGGAGCGGAATTTAAAATCAATGGAGAGTGGAAAATTGAAAATGGAAAATGGACAGCCGAAGTTATTTTGCCGTCCGGTAAGGCGGATGATGGGTATGAACTATATGCCCTGCACCCGGTGTGGGTACAAAATGCCAGCGGATACCAATACGACATGCTGGGTAAACTCACCGTAGTAAGCTATGCGGTAAAAACTCCCAAGCTCAAATTGGTTCCGGTCAATGGTAATATGGTAGATGATGCCATGGTGAAACAATACCTGGATAAGGTATACCTGCCGGTGGCAGTCAATTGGCAGGTAAGCGCCGACAGCAGTTTTAATTATGACATCCCTAAAGATAAACTGGATGTAACCGGCAGCAACATGTTTAGCCAATATACGCAGGCGATGAAGGACATGAATGCGGCATTCATCCAAAACAGGGGAGGTAGTTATGACCCCGAAGCTTTGTACATCTTCATTGTGCAGTATGCTTCGGAAGAGAACACTAGCGGGGATATGCCGAGGGGCAAGCAGTTTGGTTACATTTTCACCGAAATTCTCAAAAAAATAAACGGCAAACCCAACGAAATCATAGGCCGTACGGTGGCACATGAATTAGGGCATGGAATATTCCGTCTGAAACATACTTTTGACAATGAATACCGTATCCAGCAGGAAACCACCGACAACCTGATGGACTACAGTTGGGGCAATAGCCTGGTGAAACACCAATGGGATGCCATTCATGATCCGGGAATGGTTATCGGCATGTTTGAACATGATGAGGATGCGATGTTTAGCCTATTTGATATAATATGGCTTGGTAATTATTTATTTGGACTTGCTAAAGATACCCAGGAAAGTCAAATTGAAAAATCATTAACTTTATATAATCATATTTACGAAAAATATGATCATTATAAAACGGAATCTAAAGCAGCAAATATAAACTTAACTCTTGACCAGTATCAGGTGTGGTCTGTTCGTCAAAGTTCACATCAGGGCATTGCAAAAAAAGTGTTTGAAAGATTAAAAAATAATGAGACATCGTTCTCATTACATAATGAAGGTATTTATATGGAAGAATATGTTTTGGAAGGAAAGACATATCAATTGGTTGTTTATAGTAAAAAAGAGTCAATTACATTAACACAAAATATTCGCATCCCTAGCTTTTTTTCTCTTCGCAAGAATAAATTTGTTAAAGCTGGTTTCACAAAGCAATATGGTCTTATTGTTTTTTATGATGATACAGGCAATGTACAAATGGTTATCCAAATCATAGGGGAAAACTCAGGGACTACAACATACCAATGGCTAAATTATTTGGGAATTATATTACCCTCAGAAGAGCAAAAGAAAGAAGACAAATCTATTTTATCAAGAATGATATCTGTACCTTTATGGCCTATCGAAAAACTGATATTACTTTGGGGTAGTAATTCAGGATTGGAAGAGTTGATGTCAAAGTCGACCTTAACTGTACAGGAAATCGCAGAGGTAAGAAAAATAATTGAAACAATAGAAGATGACGAGAAACGGGCAGAAGCTTATTTGGAATTACAGATGAAAGCACCTTATCATAACCAAAGAGATAATGAATCCCCAGCTACAGAAGAGGATATCACAAATAATAGCTGGATGACAACTTATAATATTTCAACTGCAGGTGATATTATGTGTAATCTTACTTCACAAGCTATGTGCCTTGAATATTTGGGTGTTTCATCACCTTGTAGTAATTGTTCTTCTGAGTGTGATTCTTATTCCCAATTTGAAGATTACCTAGAATGTATACGGGTGGACAATGAATTTGACCATAGGGGTAAACCTGCTACGAGAAAAAAACTGGCAGAATTATTTGACAATTTGTCTTGTAATCCTGTTGAACTTAATACTTATGAAAAAATAGATATAGAAGCCAAATTGAAACCAAGTTTAAAAAATGGTTGTTCTGTATTAATTTCTGCTTTTGGGCATATTGTTAAGTTGAAAGGTATTACAGACGAAGGCCTTATTGTTGATGACCCTTATGGAAAAGTTGTTGATTTTTCACAACCCGGAAGTACTCCTAAATACAAAAAAGATGGAAAAGATTATCGGAATGGAAAAGATTTTTCGGAAGAAGAAGGAAAAAATAATGTATGGAAATGGACGGAATTGTCCACTAATAAAGTAAAAATAGTAAGCGCTGAAATATATTGTTCGAAATAAAAAACACAACATCATGAAAAGGATTATAGTTTTAATTATATTGGTTACGCTTTTGATCCCATGTATTGCGCAATCTGAAGAATTTCATAAACTTAATAGTAGTTATGCCAAGAATAAAATAAACTTACCGTTTAGTGTCATTAATATCACTATTAGTAAACCCGTTTTACTAGACAATGCGTTATTAAATGTTTTACTTTTTGATAAACAAGAAGAACGAGCTAAGTTTTATTCTCAAAGCGGAAAATTGTTTAGAGTTACTACATACGGAAGAATTGATACAGACCCGTTTGAATATGAAACTTGGAAAAAAGAAAATGGAGAAACCAAGTGGTATACTGTGTCATTTGAAACCAAGGCTTATGCCTTGGGACATATTGATATCGATCAAAATTATCATATCTGGATTACAAAGGTTATCGGTGTACAAGTTACATATATAGATTTATACGTGTTTGATAAAGATGGAAAGTTAAAATCTCTTTTGAATCTATATGAAGAAGAATATGAATCTTTTGGCAAACTTTCTCAAATAGCCAATATTTATATAACATCAACTATTATGGAAAATGGAACTATTTTATGGAAAGAAGATCGTTTTAATGTAAAAACTACAAGAGAATATAAATTACAACCGGATGGATATTTTAAAATAATTGAACAGAAAGTAGAAGGGGAATTTGAACCTTAATCCCGTCGTTGAGCGGCATTATAAATGCCGCTCGAAACACCAAGCAATTTAAAATTGCTTTCTGAAACAAAACCGCAATAAAAAACAAAGAGTTATCAACAGAATATCAAAATGATCCGAATCATAAAATACTAAAAGCAAACCATTGCCACCGGCACAGCAGTCGGGTACTGCGCCGCCGGCATATTTTACAAATTTAAAATAGAGAGATTATGGCTATAAAGTATGTATTAGTTCAAAAAGGGAATCCGGGCAACCCAGACGCGCCAAAAAAATATTATGCGCAAGCCAAAAGTTCGGGTGAAGTAACATTGAAAAAGCTCAGCAGGGAAATTTCCGAAGGCTCCACTACGGTGAGTGACAGCGATGTATTGGCTGTGCTGAACGACCTCACCAAGTTCTTAAACCGCCATCTGTCCGAAGGGCGCATTGTGCGTTTTGGCGACTTCGGCACGTTTCAGGTTGCTCTTTCGAGCGAAGGGGCCGAGTCGGAAAACAAATTCCACCAGTCGATGATCAAAAAATCGAAAGTAGCGTTTCGCGCCGGCGGCGATATCCGCGAAATGTTCAACAATATTAAACACGAGAAAACCAAGTAAATCATGAATCGAGCATCCTGCAAACTCCATATCAGGCAACGGCAAATACAAAAAATGTTTGCAGGGGCTTATTCTTTAGCACGTGTGCACCTTTCCAAAAGCAGGCCTGCAATTTTAAAAAGCAGGCGAGCGTTTAAAAAACACAGGCGGGCTTTCACCCAAAAGCAGGCGGGCTTTTTACTAAAAGCAGGCGGGCTTTTGCCAAAGAGCAGGCGAGCATTTACCCAAAAGCTCACGGACTTTTATCTCCGAACATTGAATATTAATTCTGATAGAACTAGTGTATTTTCCATACAAAGCAACAACAGCTTACAGACAATACTCATGAAACAGATTCCCATCTATACGATCGATGTTAATCTGTTTTATCCGTACAATCCGCATTCTATTATCATTTTCAACTTTCCATTCTCCATTTTCAATTGACTATTGACCATGAGCCGTACGTATCTAATTATTTTATTTTTCTTCCTGTTTTGTGGTTCTGTATGTGCGCAAGACCCGGTGGTCAAGGCGCAGGAACAATACGCTTCTGCTTTGATTGCACGCATCGAGCAGGAGAACAGGATGGTAAGCGAACTAACCACCGAAAGTTTGGAAAATCTCCCGGTAGGTATCAAAAAGCATGTAGGTAACAATAAGTACATCATTGGTATCGATAGCGTGCTCTTTACTGAACGGGGCATTTTTCTGAGTGCCTTTGCCGAAGTGACATTGAATAACCTGAAAGAATCACCGCGTAAAATTGCTTTTGCTGCTAAAAATGTGCTGTTCACTCCCTCGGGCATTGAGCCGGTGCCTGCCAGCCGGTTGGTGATGATCTCTCCGCAACGGCTTAAGGTCAACGATCAGGTAGATATGGTGCTTCCTGCCGATGGACACAATTTTTTGGAATGGGGTTGCGACGGGTTTCATTCGGTCAACCTCAAAGGAATTTTGGAGTTTTCTGAAGAAATTTTCACTCCTTCCACCAAATTAGCTGCTGGACAGGATAAGGTACAAGGTGAATTTGAAATCAACACGGCC
>JAVBPN010000300.1:0-4251 GCA_031549585.1 Bacteroidales bacterium | reverse complement strand
TATATCGGCGAAACATCCGGAAATACCTCATCCCGCCTGACTTTGAAAAGCACCAATTCGGAAAGCAACGAGTTGGAATGTTGCAAGAAAGCGCCTTCTTATACCGAATGTTTGACGTGTAAAGGTATTGATCCTTCTCTTCCAGGTTTTGAAATAATCACAAATCCTGCAGCAATAATATCCTGTATTGGTGCTGGGCCCAATGCGTCCTGTACTTAATCACAGACTTTATCATCTCCCGGATGCAGAAAGTACGGAGTTAGACCGGAAGAAAAATAGCAAATCAATTTTATTCCTTTAACACAAATTTTAAATTTATGCCAATCAAATTCAGAGTTATTCAAAAAGGCCAGCCTGGTGTTGCAGGCGGCGGAACCAAAAAACATTATGCGGTTCCCGTAATGGATGGAGAGATGGACATCGACGGGCTAACCACTGCCATCGAAAAGATCTGTACGGTAAGCGGTGCGGATATCCGTGCGGTGCTGTATGCTTTGGTGGATGTATCGATTGACGGGCTTTCCGCAGGGCGTATTGTCCGCATGGGCGAGTTGGGAAGTTACCGCGTTACCCTCAGTTCCGAAGGCATGGATACGGAGGAGGAAGTAAAAAGTTCATCCGTTAAAAAGTCGGGTATTATCTTTACTCCTGGCAAACGCCTCCGCCAGATGCTCAACAACCTCAAATGGACAAAAGCATAAGTGTGCTTGAAAGTTTTCCTGCTGTGGAAAAATAAATTCCACGGCAGGAGGTTTTGGTTTCCTAACGTGGAAATTCCAATTTCCTGCGGTGGAAAAAATATCGCCACACAACCTTACAATGTTTTATACAAATCAAGAGTTAAATTTAAGTAGTTATCATTTAAACATTATATAAATCTTTAAGTTATGAATAAGATTATTTTTTTGAAAAAAGCAAATATAATATTTTCGATGGTTGCAATTACACTTGCAATTATGATAGTTGGATGCCAACAAGAGGATTTTGAGATGAATTCCGAAAATCCCGCATTACAGTTGAAGTCAAATTCGAAACCATTGGCGTCTGATGAATTTGAGTACTTCGGAAATATAATAAAATGCAGGAAAGGAGAGTTAAAATGGCAAAAACAATTGTCTTTGATATTAGAGGACAATGACCGTTTGAAAGAAAATGAACTGGTTTTGGAAGATGTCAAATATATAGATAAAATCAGAAGCACTCATCAACTTGAAGATGTTTTAGAACAAATTTTCAACGATCTATCGCTTTGTCCTGTTTACAAAGATAATTCGAATATTTTCACACTTGTCCCCTTAAAAGATATAAGCGAAAAGAAACGATATAGGGAAGCTATAGATTCGGTATTTTCATATATGCAATCAGATAAAAAATCAAATAATCAAAATGATATATTTGATCTTACAAAATTGAATGTTGTTGAACTGACCTGGAAACAACAAAATGTAAATTTTAATACGATATGCCTTGTTTCCGATAAAGAAGGTATTATCTATGATCTTCTGCTATCCAATATCCGGTTTATTGAGGAGTTCAATTATTATACTGAGAAAAAAAGTGATGTACAAACTGTACCCCGATTAAAATCGGGAGCCGAAAATACTGATGGGCCTGTTGAATACTTTTTTTATAACGGAGTAAATCTTTCGGGATATTTAGGATCCTGTTTGTGTTATGTGGCTTGCGGAGCTTATGGTTATAACAACAATGGAATAAAAACTATTACAAGTTGGAACGGTCCTACTCAATATTCAGGGGCTTCGGGGACTTGGAGTGCAAATGCTTCATTCAATTTAATTAAAAACGAATCACAAGAAAAATCATTTGTTTGGGCATGGGGTTATTCAACGTTTTATGGTAATATAAGCATCTCCTTCGGTGGTTTTGGCGCTGGATTTAGTGTTTCTGGTGCTAAAGAAAGTAAGGGCGCGCTTGAAGAAATTACTCCGTCCAAATTGTATTAACCGAGCAAACCTCAATAACTAAAATATGAAAAAGCAAATATTGTGCGTGTTTTTTATAATAGCTGGCAATATAATATTTGTTTATAGCCAGGAACAAAAAACAATATACGAGACAGGTAGACCGTTAACCTCATGCGAATGTAATTTCGAAAACCTGTTTGCCAACTGGGGCCCCCGTTATGTTACCAATTACGATTCTCTGAAATTGGTATCCTACCATTATGTGGAAACATTGGAAGATACTGCGCGTATTGCTTTCTATGCCCGGAAATTTTCCGATCGGAAAGGGGTTTTTGCCCGAACAGAAGGGAAAGGAGCGTTTCATCCTGACATTCAGAAAACAGTTTCTGAATTTCGGATTTATCCGTATTTCTTTAAACCCCGCCCGGATATTCCGAAAGAAGTTGCCTTGGCAGAAATCCGGGAACTTCAGCAACACCTACGGGCATTCCTTCATATTGGTGATAAGGTTTTTGCGGTAAAATTCAAATACGATGGTACAGAATATGTTGTTGACGTCTTCTGTCGTCCCGGGGTAAATCGGATTATTCTTGATAAGATGTTTTCGGGTATGGTTGACCTATGTCCGGACAGGTAACAGAGAATAACAAAGGATTGTTGTTCAACAGCATGAGTGTAATAAAATCAGAATGTCCCAAGGTTGCGGGCAGTAACAATTTTCCTAACTCCATGCTGCCCTCTTAGAATCTATTGAACAAGTTAAGCATTATGAATAAAATATTTTTCATATTATTTTTTATAATTACATTTCTTTTGCCGTTATTAGTCTTTGTAATTATAGGCTCATTGGATACACAAATTCCTTTGTTGAAACTTCCTATATTGAGATATGGTATATCGCTATTGTTTTATCAGTTTGTTCGTTAGTTAGTTTTACCCTGTATTTATTAAAAATAAAAAGCGTTAGATGGTATTTGTTTTTGTTGATTGTCCTGTTTTCACTATTGATAGAGCTTATCACCTCTCCATTGAGAGGATATGTTAGCACTATGGCTTGTGCCGTTGTCGCTTTTGTCCTTTACTTCATATTCATCAATATTATTTTAATCAAATATGCTTCAAGACTAAAGCCTCAATGGATATTGATTGCAACCCTCATAGGATGTTTAATTATTCAATTACCAATGCGAATAAACCATTTCACACCATCATTGGTATCATTCCCTGATTTTCTGTTCCACTTGTTCGGGATTTTTATGGGTTATCTTTTTTATATTTCTAAGAAGAAGTTTGTCAAATCAGGAATTGTTGTTGCATCAATACTGTGTTGTTCTTTTCTGTATTTCAAGGGGTATGAGAAATGTGGCTTTACAAACTTAACTTTGGTACATTTTCAGGAATTCAACCTGTTAAATCCGAAATACCGGAATTTCAATTTAAAGATAGGGATGGTAAAGCCATCACCCATCAGGATTTTGTTGGTAAGTACACCATTCTTGATTTTTGGAATACGGGATGTGGTATTTGCTTCCGGGAATTTCCCAAGTTTGAAGAACTTTACGTGAAATACCAATCGAATAACGATGTAGCCATATATGCAGTAAATGTCAAGCTATCCCGTGACAAGGAGGGTATTTCGTTCGATATCATTTCCGAAAAAGGGTATTCATTCCCAACGTTGCAGTATGGACAAATAGAAGAAGCGAAGGATGTATTTGGAGTTACCGTGTACCCAACAGTTTTGGTGTTGGATCAAACGGGAGCAATAGTTTTTCGCGGCGATATGGAAAAGGCGTTTTCATTTGTTGATAGTAAATTGGAAAAGAAGTGAACTAAATGAATCTTTATCAGCGAACTCTACCAGCTATTCCGATAAATCATGTATCGAATCTTTCCAACGGCATTCATCGGGCTTTTTGCTATTGCCTGCCTCTCCATTGCTTATCTGGGCAATGAGTTTTTCGATACGCAGGAACATTATTTCGCCCTGTTGGCTCCGGTGCTTGTAGCGCTATGGTGTATGTACCGGTTGTTGGGTAAACCGTTTCCCGGACTTATTACATCGTTGGATGTCGCGGTTACCGTTCTTATCTTCTATTTCCTTATCAACGGCCTGTTTGTTTCGCATCTTACCGTTAGTTACTTGCCGGTAACACTGTTGCTGTGTTGCCTTTTTGCATGGATGGCGGGCCGCGGGCTTTCCCGTATGCAGGAGTTTATCCCTGTTGTTGTGTTCCTGGCGCTTTTCTCGGGTATTGTGCAGGCATCGTGGGGCATATTGCAGCAAACCGGAGTGATACCACAAGCCAATACTTTCAAGGTAACG
>JAVBPN010000175.1:0-8099 GCA_031549585.1 Bacteroidales bacterium | reverse complement strand
TCCTACCTTTTTCCCATTGATCCAAACAAAAGATGCAGAAGCCACCTTCTCGAAACGCAGAAAAATCTGTTCACCTTTCCACCCAGAGGGAACAGTGAAGGTACGCCGGTAGATGCCGGTCGGATTATATTCTTTTGGCACAAAAGGCGGGTTCGGTTTGAACGGAGAAGTCACATTCCGGAACAGTTTGTCGCCGTATCCTTGCATTTCCCAATTAGACGGGACAGGAATAGTTGGCCATTTTTTATCATTAAAAGAGGTTTCAAAAAAACCTTCCGGTAAATTTTCGGGCGTGTCGCTGTAATAAAATTTCCAATTGCCATTCAAGGATTGATGTTTTTCCGGAATGTAATATGATCGCCCTTCTTCTTGGTTTTCTTCAAAAACTTCGGTGTTCTCGATATAATAAGAAAGAGGGTTGCCAAAAGGGCTTTGAGCAATAACGATAAAACAATTGGCCAATAGGCAACAGAGAATGATTTTTGGTTTCATAAAAGTTAATAATGCCATCATAATTGAGTTTTATAATACATCTTGATGGCTCAAATGTATAAAATATGTTGAGAATGTAAGCATTTTATGTCTGAATTGAGAAACAAATGAAACTCATAATAGACCCTGAATAGACTCCAGATGACTTCTGGAGATCAACAGATGACTTCTGGGCATCGACAGATGATTTCCGGGCATCAACAGATGACTTCTGGACATCAACAAATGACTTCTGGGTATCAACAGATGACTTCTGGACATCGAAAGATGACTTCTGGGCATCGAAAGATGACTTCTGGACATCGAAAGATGACTTCTGGACATCGACAAATGACTTCTAGGCATCGACAGATGATTTCTGGACACCGAAAGATGACTTCCGGGCATCAACAGATGACTCCTGGAGATCGACAGATGGCTTCTGGACATCAACAGACGACTTCTGGACACCGAAAGATGACTTCTGGGCATCATCAGTTGGTTTCCGGGTATTGGTAGCTGATTTGTAGAACCAGTTAAACTTTGAAAAATAGAACCGACGTTATTTAACTTTTCTTATTCCGAATAGGCATTGTATTGCACTTTATACCCAATTCCGAAGGGATTGCATAATTATAGAGAATGATTATGTAACCCTGCTATTCGACTCCGAAGGAGTCGAATAAGGCTGATTGTTCGGATATCTATAAATATATGAATCCTTCGGATTCTTATCCTGAACCGATGTTATTTATTTTCGGTCAGGGACAATATCCGATATATACTTTGCTTATGCAAAATAAAATCAGCAGAAAGGCTTTTAAATAATTTGTAATTCTTTTATCCGCATCCAGCCTTTATTTCCATCGGCAATGCGAATTTCGCACCACTCACCTATATGGTCTTCGATGTGTACTTTTATGCCTTCATGTAAGATAAATAGATTATTGCCGCTATCGTCGGGTGAACTTTTGATGGTGACCGACGGCGCAAAAACAATGGCTTCATCCGTGCGTTCGATATTAGCTTTTTGGAAATACCCGAATGTAAATGCGATCAGGCTTACAATGAAGCAGCATATGCCCAATCCAAAAGCCAACCTTCGGATGCCCATATTTCGCACAAAAAGGAAAAATAGTCCCAATACCAGCGTGATAACGAAACTCCATATGCTTACCCATGCCCAGCCTTTTACTGTCATCCCATCGCGAATTGCTTTGCCCCATGTGACCAGAAATAAATCGGGCACAGCTTCTACTTTGTCAAAGGTCAGGCTACGCGATAGATTTAAATTGAAATCAATTGCTTCGTCGTTGGGGGCAAGGCGTTTGGCCCGTTCGTAATATAGAATGGCTGATTTGATGTCGTGATTTTTAAAATATGCATTCCCTAAATTATAGAATAATGCCGCAGACGAATAACCTGAATCAGCCAATGCTTGATATTGTGCAATGGCTTGGGTAAATTCACTTTGTTGATAGAATTGTTCGGCACGGGACAACGTGCTGTCAATGTCGGCAGCATGAAGCATGACCGATACATTGATCAATAATATGATGATGAATAATTTTTGCATATGACTATTGTATTACTTTTTGCATCGTATTGATTACTTCTACGGCTCGGTTATAAAGTACGTTCACGTCAGAACCTGCTGCCGATGGTGCATAACGGGCAAACTCACAATCATCGATCACTCCAATGAAAGTATCAGCCAACGCCGGATCTACATGGTGCTGTTCCATAACCAATTTAGCATTGTCTTTCGACAATTCGGCAACCGGAATATTTAATTTGTCGCTGAGATAACCCCATAAAGCCCGTGATAGTTCTTCATAGAACTGTTCTTGTTGGCCTTTGTCCATGAAACTACGCGCTTGTTTGAGCCGTTTGGCAGCATACCGGTTCGCTTTTTTGTTCTTCACCAGTGCAACATCGGCATATTTGCGGATGTATTTGCGTCGGAAATAAACAATCACAATGAAACCACAAAGTGGAATAAGATACCACAACCAGAATTTCCATGTCCCGAAGAAAATGTTACCAATCCGGTCTAATTTCATTTTGCCTGTTTTGATGTAACGTACATCTTGGCCGAGATATTTTACATCTTCGCGCGTTATACCACTAACAACGGTTGAACCGGGTTGGTCGTCACCTTTACTCACATTTAATGTAAACTCTTCGGAGCGTAAAGTTTTGTATTGCTTAGCTTGCGGGTCAAAGTAGCCGAATTCAACAGCCGGTATTTTATAAGTCCCTTCATGGCGTGGAATCACAAGATATTCAAATGTCTTGCTTCCGGATGTTATGGTGGCGTTTAGATTGGTATTAATTTTCGGATCATATACCTCGAAATCAGGCGGAAAATTAACCCGTGGAGCATCGACAAACCTCATATTCCCTGTTCCGGAAATGGTGACTTTTAAAGTTACGGGGTCGTTGGCTTTTAGTTCGGTTTTATCTACAGATGCATTAAGTTTCATTTGTCCCACACCGCCGGTAAATGATGCCGGTTTCCCTTCTTCCGGCAAAGGCAATACAGTAATATTTACCGGACGGCTTGTTACTTCGCGTGGTACATTTTGAATACCTCCTCCCCAAAAATCGTCAAAAACACTTCTCGAACGTGTTTGTACACGTTGAGGAATCAAGGCTTCCAAGGTACTTGGGCTAATAGTCAAGGTACCACTTTTTTGCGGGAATAGAATATATTGGCGTATTACACCCGTTGCATAGGCCTCTCCATCGATCGTTTCCGTATTGAGGCTTCGTAAAGGAGGTGTTTCTACTTCCTGTTTAAAAAAGCCGTCAAAAGTAGGAAGGGTGAATTTGTCGCCAAATCCCGATATTCTGATCTTTGAAAAGAATTTTAAAGTCGCTGTAATATATTCTCCCTGATATATTTGTTTCCTATCTGTCAGAACCTCAAGAAACATTTCTCGACTATCTGCTTGAACTTGCGAATTATCCGGTTGTATTTCTGTGCCACTACTATTATTTGGCACTTGGGTTGATTGATTTCCGGAAACTACTTGCACTGTTACCGGAGCCGATTGATATGTTTTGTTATCGACCGTTACTTCAACAGGGCCGATTTCCTGTGTTCCTTCCCGATTGGCTTGCATCACATAGGAGAAAGCAATTTCGACTGATTGCGTTATTTTTCCGTTTGCAATGCTTACTTGTGAATTTTGCGATTTACCCAAGTTGCGCACTATTGAAAAGGCTTGCATATCGGGTAATTTGGGATTGGAACAATTGGCATTGACCAATATGTCCATCTGAAAAGGTTCGCCAACCCTTACAATACGGGGGCACTCGACAGTAACACTTACGTTTTGTGCTTGTAAGAACGTTACAGAGAGTGTAAAAAATATCAATAAGAAATATCTCATTTTTGATGTATTCTTCGTATAAATTTCAAAATTACAAAACCAACGGAACATTGACTACCAATTTTTTTCAATTTTTGACCGGTATCCTGCACGCTCCTTCTTTTGCAATTTTTCTTGCAATTCCTTTTCTTCCTGAGCAATGGCATCTAACATTCGCTGTGCGTCTTCGCGGCTAATTTGCTGTTCGCTTTTCTGCTTTTGTGTTTGATCCTGCCGTTGTTGGTCTTGTTGCGGTTGTTGGTTCTGATCCTGATCCTGTTTTTGTTGGTCTTGATTTTCTTTTTGATCCTGGTCTTGCTTATCTTGATCTTTGTCTTGTTTGTCCTTATCTTGATTTTGCTGGTCTTGATTCTGGTTTTGTTGTTGCTGCTGCTGTTTCAGCAAATTCATGGCATACGAAAGGTTATATTTGGTTTCGATGTCATTGGGATTATTGCGTAATGCTTGCTTATAAGCATCAATGCTTTCCTTTATTTTTTGTTGTTGCAGTAATGAGTTACCTAAATTATGGTATGCCCGTGCCTTGTCTTTTTTATCAGACATTTCGGAAGCTGCGGCTTCAAATTGTTTGCCGGCTTCATCATACTTTTTTTGTTTATAAAGCGCATCGCCCAAATTGAACGTTGCTTTGTCAGACGTTTTATCTACTTCGAGCGCTTTCCGGTAAGCAGTTTCTGCTTCAACCGGCTTATCTGCATCATATAATTTGTTGCCTTGACGCAATTCTTTGCGATTGTCTTGCTGTCCCCAAGCCGCAACAACAATTAGATGAATGATTAATAAAGTAATAACTCTTTTCATATATCCAACCAATCGTTATGTTTTAATTCGGCAAACGATGATATGGCTACTCCGATTAATTTCCATTCTAATTCTTTGCCAATATTTGTTTGTTGTGATAAATCACTGATTATGTCAAATTGCATTGTTTCTAAACTATAAAAATCATTTTACGTGTTTTAATTCGAGATAGCTTTTATCTGTCAAAGAAAATGTATAAGAAATAAAAGGATATTTGTCTCTAGCCAAATGATCCATCCAAGAATAATGTCCATTATTGCTTGATTCTAATAATTTATTGATGTAATCATTCCTTTTCATTGAAAGATTCCGGTATATCGAATCATACATTTCAAGATAATCAGCATATGTATTTTCTTTATTCATATCGAGAATGAATATATAATTCATCGTTTCTATAATCTTTTCTATTTCGCCATCAAATTGTTCTTTCGTTTTTTTGATACCATTAATGCAATAATCCTTTTGCTTCTTTAACCAATAACATTTTTTACCATCGAACACAGCATCAAACGATTGATTTTGTAATACTTCATATATGTCTTGAGTTGAGGGTTCTTGACGGGTTATAGGTACTATGTCTGTCTCATACATATCTTCTTCATCCTCTTTATTGGGTAAACATAAAGACAAATCTCTGCGAGAAGGTACATATTTCCCATTTTGGATAAAAACTTCTTCTTTCTTTTTTAATTTTAAATCATCATAAGGTAGGTTGAGAAAAAATCCCGAAGAATCACTATGACTTGTTTTAAAAATAACCCGCGTCAAGTGAAAAGAAATCAATTCGTTCATGATTGAATCAACTACAGCAAATGGTGTATTCTTATCCAAAGCCAAAGAAATGTATGCAAACATTCGATCAATTTCGTCCATTTCAGTTTCTCCTAACTTCTGGCACAAAAACTTGTCCAAATCTTTGATTGAAGAAAATCGGATATTATTATCCAATGAATAGACATTATGAAAATGGATACAAGCAATTTCTTGATATTCTGCCCAATTGTTATCTATCCCCTGAAAATTAGGTAATTCTTGGGCAAATGACTGATAACCGATCAAGAAAAGTAATATTGCCAATATAGCTTTGATATTATTCATAATCAACTTATCCAAATATTCTGAACCGGTTTTTCCGGTTTGATATTAATAATTCAACCAATAAAAATGCCAAAGCTACGCCAAACGGCCATTGAAACATTTCGGCGAAATCGGTATAAATCTTGGCATCATATTCGGTTTTTTCCAATTTATTGATTTCGTCGTACACATTATTTAGACCCATATTGGCTGTGGTGGCTCTTACGTAAATTCCTTTGCCGGCCATGGCCACTTCCTGAAGCGTTTTTTCGTCAAGTTTGGTCATCACCGTATTCCCGGAACGGTCTTTTTGAAAATCGCGTTGCCCGGATGTCGTTTTTACAGGAATGGGTGTTCCTTGCGTAGAACCAACACCAATCGTGTATACATTAATGCCTTTCTTTACCGCTTCTTCGGCAGCCCTTACAGGATCGTCTTCGTGGTTTTCACCATCAGTAATCACGATGATTGCTTTTCCAGCCTCACTTGTGGGCGAAAACGAATTGACGGCCAAATTAATGGCTGTTCCGATGGCTGTTCCTTGTACGGGAACAATTTCAGGAGAAATAGTTGAAAGGAACATTTTGGCGGATACATAATCGGAAGTAATCGGAAGTTGGGTATACGCTTCACCGGCAAATACAATTAATCCGATTTTATTTTCTCCCAAACGGTCGATCAATCGGGAAACCGCTTGTTTTGCCCGTTCGAGGCGGTTTGGTTGAATGTCTTCAGCCATCATGCTGTTTGATACATCAAGTGCAATGATGATTTCCGCCCCTTTGCGTTTCGTTTCCTGTAATTTGGTTCCAAACTTAGGCCCGGCAACTCCTATGACGACAAAGCTATATGCAATCATTAACAGGACAAACTTCAATACCGGTTTTTTCTTAGATGCATCAGGCATAAGGCGATTGACTAATTCCACGTCACCGAAACGTTGTAGGTTTCTTTTTCGTGCAAACATCGTCCACACGAACAAAACCACAAAGACCGGTATCAATGCCAATGCGTAGAGGTATTCAGGATGTGAAAACTGGAACATTTTTTAGTTTTTGATTTTTGATTGGAACGCGGATGACGCAGATCAGACGGATTTAAACGGAAAAAATCAGTGAGAATCTGTTTAATCCGCGTCACTTGTGTTCTATTATGGTAAATTACGCAACACGGTGTATCTTAACAAAATTTCCAACAACAGTAACAACGCCGCCGCAATCGCGAATTTTAGATATTCTTCGGATTTCTTATGGTGTTCTTGTACATTGATTTTCGATTTTTCCAATTGGTCTATTTCCTGATAAACAGCACGAAGATTATCGGCATCAGTAGCACGGAAATAAAGGCCATCTGTCATATTGGCAATCTGCTTGAGCAAATCTTCATCGATTTGAGTTTCCATATCTTGGTATTTCAAACCAAAAGGCGTTTGCACCGGATAAGGAGCCATTCCACGCGAACCAACGCCAATGGTGTAGACACGAATACCGAATGTTTTCGCTATTTCGGCTGCGGTTAATGGATCGATGGAACCGCGGTTATTGACACCATCGGTAAGCAGGATAATGACTTTGCTGATGGCGTCACTGTCTTTGATTCGGCTGACGGCATTGGCTAAACCTAAACCAATGGCTGTTCCGTCTTCAATCATGCCACTGTGCACACTATTGAACAGATTAATGAGTGCTGTGTGATCTGTCGTGAGTGGACATTGCGTAAAACTTTCACCACTGAACACTACCAATCCAATGCGATCATTAGGGCGACCGGCAACAAATTGCGTAGCTACTTTCTTGGCGGCTTCAAGGCGATCAGGCTTGAAATCCTGTGCCAACATACTGCTTGAAATATCAAGCGTCATCATAATATCTATGCCTTCGGTGGTAACACTTTCCCATTGATTGCTTGATTGCGGACGAGCCAAAACCACAATGACTAAGGCAAAAGCGATCATTCGCAATGCAAATAATACATGTCTCAAGACAGGACGTGCTGTATGTACGCCTTTCAACCCTTCAACCGAAGCGATTTGTACATGCGGATTGAGGCGGTTTTGTCGCCAGATATACCATCCTACCGCCGCAGCCCATGCGATGAATAGACAGAAAAACAAGGGATTGGCAAAGGTGTAACTCATATACTAATTTTGATTTTCAGTTTTTGGTTTTTCATTAATCGGTTCAGGATTTTCGTTTTCTGTAACGGTTTGTGTTGAGGATTCAGCTTTCGACAGCTCTGTTCCGGTATGGTTTTGGTCACTGACGGTTTCGATTTTTGTATTATTGACAAACAGGTAGCTGTCGAGCATAGACGTTTCGTTTTCGTCGGCAAGCGGTTCGGCTTTGGCAA
>JAVBPN010000070.1:0-18389 GCA_031549585.1 Bacteroidales bacterium | reverse complement strand
ATGACGAAATGAATCATTTGATTGAGCAACTTTTTGCATGCGCTTTACCTAATTACTCTCCATCAGGAAAACCGGCCATGCATATTTTAAGCATAGAAGAAATAGAAAAATGGTTTACCCATTCAAAATCATAAAATATCACATACTAAACAAAACATGAATAGAATATCCCCGGTAGTAAAAAATTTATTGATCCTCAATGTTTTATTTTTTATAGCCACTTATATAGTGGGTAAATACCTAAGCCCTGGAAATGATTTTGGGCTCGCGAACCCAATGGTCAGGCATTTGGCTTTGTTTTTCCCAAAATCCGATTTTTTTGAACCTTACCAATTCATTACCTACATGTTCATGCATGGAAGCGTTCCACATATACTTTTCAACATGTATGCTTTATGGATGTTTGGAACAGCCATCGAAAATGCTTGGGGAGGAAAACGATTTCTATTCTACTACCTGTTTACCGGAATTGGGGCAGCAGCTTTGCATACTTTAGTAAACTACTTTGTCTTTTCTGGCATATCTGCCGAGATCACTGCTTTCAGCAACACTCCATCGCCTGAGTTATTTAAACAGTTTATCGATGCGCATAGGGATGGCTTCAATCAGGATTTTGTCAATCATTTGATCGAATTATACCATAGCTGGTCAATGAATCCTGATGATCAAATGTTTGTATCCGTAGCAATCCGGGATATGAATTTTATATTGACAGCGATGCAAAATATTCCTACTGTAGGTGCATCAGGCGCCATATTCGGAATATTGCTGGCATTCGGCATGATGTATCCCAATGCTCGGTTAATGTTACTGATCCCCCCTATTCCGATTAAAGCAAAATGGTTTGTTTTGGGGTATGGAGTCCTTGAACTTGCTTTAGGTTTTTCTCAACCCGGCAGCAGCATTGCGCATTTTGCTCATGTCGGTGGCATGTTGTTCGGATATATCCTGATCCGGTACTGGAATCGAAAAAAACATTGAGCGAATAATAAAATTGATCAATACACCTTGAGTTATGAAAACGCTCCATATTGTGCGGCATGGGAAAGCATTACAGGATTATCAATCCATTTCCGATATTGACCGGCCATTGGTTGAAAAAGGTATTTGCAACAATATAGCGATAGCAACCCGTATTAAAGAAAAGTTTGATACTCCGGAATTAATTATATCCAGCCCGGCAGCACGGACATTACATACAGCACATATATTTGCCAGAGTCCTAAATTATCCGTCCGGAAAAGTACAGGTGGATGATGCCTTATATATGAATGGTGAAGATGCCGCTTTAGATATTTTGTATGGTCTTCCTGATCATATTCATAGTGTAATGCTGGTGGGACACAACCCCGATTTCTCATATTTGGCAAACATGTTCATTCGCCCGATCACGCGGTCATTGCCTACATCAGGAGTTGCCTCCATTTTTTTTGATGCTACAGAATGGAAAGATATATTACATACGGTAAAGGGATATGAAACCAACTTTCCGTAAAATGAGAAAGTCACATTTGTTAGTATTGGAATGTAAATGATGATCTAACCATTCGTAATATGTAAGTTATTACATATATTTGCACATCCGTTAAAGCAATCAAATGAAAAATTACACTAAGGAACCCTTAACTATTCCCGAACAAATCGTTTTACTTGAAAGCAGAGGATTGGTAATAAAAGAGAAGTCGAGAGTCGAACGTTTATTGTCCAATATCAGTTATTATCGTTTAAGTGCTTACATGCTACCTTTTAAACCCGACAAACACAAGAATGATGAATGTTTTTCCAAAGGTACTACATGGGAAGATGTATATGATCTATACGTTTTTGATCGTAAGTTACGTTTACTCATTTTTGATGCCATCGAGCGAATTGAAATCAGCATTAGAGCACAATTAATAAACCAATTAAGCTTAAAATATGGCTCACATTGGTATGATAATCCTTTCATTTTCACGGAACAACAAAAGAAGGATTGGAAAACTGGAAAATCAAAGACTATTAGTGTCTATAATGACATTCAACAACATATTAAAGACCAATTGGAACAAAGTAAATCAGAAATGTTCATTGTCCATTACAAAAATAATTATAACAACCCACCCAATCCACCTGCATGGATGGCTCTTGAAATAATGTATTTCAACCAATTGTCCATGATATGTGAATCACTGAAACATAAAAATGATAGAACAGGTATTTCTTATTTTTATAATCTTCCTGATGGGGTCTTTTGTTCTTGGTTGCATTCCATTAATTATGTAAGAAATCTTTGTGCACACCATGCACGGTTATGGAATCGCGGCATGAGCATAGTCCCCGCAAAATTAGGGTTTTCAAAAAAACTAAAATGGATAAGTAACCCTGAAACCGTACAACGATCTAAACTATACTACATTATATGTGTTATCGAATATTTTCTTCAAACAGTTAATCCAACGAGTCATTTCAAGAAACGACTGCATGACTTGCTGAATGATTATCCAAATGTTGATTGTCGCTATATGGGATTTCCCAATGATTGGAAAATAGAAGATTTATGGAAAATGTAACTCTTTTTGTTGACATCTTTGGTATCAAATTTGACGTTAAATTTGATATCAAAATGATTTGCTTTATATTTGCGTCGATATTTAATATCGATATCATAACTCCTATATAGGATCAACAATAACATGCTCCTCAGGCTTATCGGGTTACCGATAGCATACTTGGGGAGCGTTTTAATTTTTGTATATCGGGGTATTAATCGTTAGTAAAGTAGTGATAAGTTTTTTGACACTACCACTCATATTTTGTGCGGATAAAGGGACACAAATTTTATTTTGATATCCTTTCTTTTACAACAATTTATAGTGATTGATTTTTTATTGGGGTACAATTTAGGGTACACTTTTTACAAAAAACTCAAAATTCAACTTTTTTTGTATCCCAAACTTTATCATCATTCGACCATCTTATTTGCCTGTTTTTTAAGATGTCTTTCATATTCGCATGCCTGATCATGTGTAGGAATGATTGTTTCAAACAGATCGAGCACCCAGTACAAATCTTCGCCCATACTTTCCAGCAAATCGGAATGTGTACTTGCTTTCAATACATACAAAAGCCCGTTTTGCAGGTTTACGAAATCTTCCAGTGAATAATGTTCACCAAACACAATTGCCCAACGTTCGCCTTTGTCGGTTTTCACTCTTTGTATCATAACGCTTAACTTTTTAGGATATAACAAAACCCTGCTTTAGGTGTCCTAACGCAGCTAAGCTGGCGTTTCGGGAGCTTTCGCCACACCGCACCATGACAGGGCAAAATTTTAAATTCATTCATGATTGCTTAACTTTTTAGGAATTGTAAACATAAGCAATTCAGTTGAATCAATCAATAAATGTGCTTAAAAATTAATACAAAATTGATACAATTATCTGATTATCAAAACAATAAATTCAAAATAAGTTGTTTTAAGACACTATTTACTATTCGATAATAGTCCTATGCCATCGCACTTGTAAACGTGTCAGAAATCAAAGAAAAATAGGTGAGTTTTTAATTTGGGAGTAATGAACAAACGGACAATAACCATGATGATTTTTGTCCGTTTGGGTCGCCCGGGTACGCAACCCCGACATTGCAAAAATAGGTAAAAACCGCGAAAGAGCAACAACCATTCGATCATTGCCCTTTCGGATTCGCCCGGGTACGCAGCCCCGACGGCACAAAGATAACAATATTTCGATTACCGCGCCAAACTTTGTGCAGTGACCAACGCCCTTGTTACGGCTTCTATTACCTTATCTTCTAAATCTTTCATACCATCGTTGAAATCCTGTGCATATATGTTCACCGTTTCCAACATCTTACCAATGTCAATATTGATATTGGTTGACCGAGTTCCACCGGTGGCGATTGCTTCGTTTCCTTTCTTGATATCGCTGGGAACATCCGATCCGCCACCAGCACCACCAATACCCAACCCAGATGCTGCGATGGTTTCCGTTTGTCCAATACCTAATTGCTTTTTTAGTCCATTTGTTAGATCAAGCAATGAACGTTCTTTGTTCCATGTTACTTCCCATACTTTCATATCGGCAAGCTGCTGGCTTAATTCATCCACTTTGCCTTTGGCTGCGGCTATTTCCTGCGCACGTTCGTTGCGTTGGTTTGTCAATTTTTGCAGTCCGGCATTAGCAGAATCCTTATCCCACAGGCTTTGCAACTTATACCACCCTACTTGAATAACTTCGATACCGGTCATAAAAAAGTCTTGTATCTGCATCCATTTCAGATGCAAATTCGCTTTGAATGTTTCCCAAAGTTTGGACATGAATTGTATGGCGTTTTCCCATGTTTTACCCCATCCATCCGTTTTGTAAATGACGTATGAAACAAGTGCAATCAATGCAACAATACCAGCTATAATCAAGCCAATAGGATTAACCAACAATGCTGTATTAAGTCCGATTTGTGCGGTTGTCCATAGCTTTGTGAATACTGTAACAATTCCCATGATTGTTTTATATGCAATCAAAGTGCCCGTAATCATACTTATTGTTGCAGCCGCCCCAATAAATACCGGATTTCCAGCCCTGACACCATCAATAAACCAGTTGTAAATACCTGCTACCTTTTTGACCGTTTCACCTACAATTTGGAGTGATCGAATGAATATTGCTGCTGCGGATTGGGTAACCGAAATAATTTGCATCTGACTTTGTTCAAACCATCCGGCCAGTTTTCCCAGTATATTACCGACATACTCTATTGCTGGCACAAATGCACTGCGTATTGTTAATGCAGCCTTGCCAATCTTTGTTTGAATATCTCCCAAATTATCGGCTACCTGCTTTAACCTGCCTTTGGGGGTATTTGCTAAAGCAGCATTCATATTCCCGACCGATGCAGAAACGACATCGGCCAGTGTGGCCGCTCGTTGTTCCTCAGTACCGAATTTTAATATTTTTTCTTGGGCTTCGCTAAAGGTATAACCATACCGGGACAATGCCCCTACTTGACCATCCATTACTTTTCCCACCATAGTGGCAATGTTCACGGCTTGTTCTTGAGTGGCATTTAACCCATATTGTTGTGCAACTATATCATTCATAACAGGCATTAGTTTTTTAAGGCTATCGCCCTTTGATAGATATGTGGCCAATTCTTGTGCTCCGGCAACTTGCACCCCAGCACTAATCACACCCAACTTTTGTTGTGCTGCTGCTAAATCCAAAATGCTTTGGGTTTCGGCCTGTGTTGCGTTCATGGTGTTTTGCATTACCTTGCTTAGTTTTGCGACGGCAACACTTTCCTCTGTGAATGCTGTTGTTGCTTGCTGAACATATGAACCAACTTTATATGCAGCGAACAACCCACTGGCTATTTTGGCTAATTTGCTAAACATACCAGTTGATTGGTTTACTTTTTGGTTCAAGTTTGTTACCGCCGATGTGGCTTTTTCAACGGATGTCTGGCCTGCTGTTGATATTTTTATCAAATAATCGACTACGTTCTTTGCCATTTTTAAAAATTATTTAAAGTTTATCAAATCATTTACCATTGCTGCGGCTTGTACGAAAATATCATCATTTGTCAATATTTCCCGGTCACCATCCAACCAACAACCCCGCAAAATAACTTCACAACATTTCATCGGATTTTTAAGGGCTGATGATGACATTTTGCTTGCAATACGCCCCAGTTTTTTTTGGTTGGGTTTACTCAAATAGCATGTATACTCACCAACACCCAGTTGGAAAATATCGCCATGTTTGGCTTTCCATGCTGCAATTTGTTCGGATGTGGCTGTCATTCCTGTATGTTTTGATGGTTACGAACCTTTTTACACCACAAGTACACAGTTGTTTTGCATACTTTCATTTTCTTTGCTATTTCGGCATAACTCCAACCGTTTTTGTGCATGTCAACCGCTTTTTGTTCCCTTGTTTTCGGGGCGGTTAGCTGTTTGCACTTGGCACTTTGCATGTACCGTTGTGCCGTCCGGGAGCTTATGTCAAGCAATTTTCCGATCTCACGGCTGTTTAATCCTTTGAGGTAATAACCTCTAACCTTATTCTCTATCATGTCGTTTTTTGAATTTGATTTAAAAAATTCCATGAAATCAATCTTTTTCGTGTCGCTGTTTTTTGCGCCAAATTGGCGGCATTTTTAATATGGTTTTGATAATACCCCCCTATGTTATTTTTGAAGTATAGATGGGACTTACAAGGGTTTTTAACCTATTTTTAAGCCAAAATAAGGCTTTAAAAGCATAAATTTAACTTGTTGAAAGTCCCCCAAACATCATTTTGATACGGTTTTAATACATCATCATGAAAACGCTTCCATTTTGCTAATAAGCGACTACAAAAAGCCTCTATTCATCAAATTTTCTTAACATTAATACACTGATTAATACAATTCAATTCTGTAAGTGAGGTATAAATTTCGCTTTTCTGATCAACCCATCCAACTTTTCAATATCGGCCATTAACCGGCTTATGTTATCGGCATTGTTTGTATAGTCCTTTGATAACTGATTTAGTTCTGCTATCAACCTTTTACGGACACTGAAATACTGGGTAACTGGTAAATCTTTCATCCACCTACATGCTGTTGATTCGGCAATTCCCAATTGCCTTGCAGCTTCTTTTTGGGTACAATTACCGGTTAGCATCAACCGGGTAAACTCTTTACACTGATCACTTTTACTTTTGATATTCATTATTTTAGATTTTTGGTTAAAAATTCTTTCGCTTCGTTTCCTGTCAACGTTTCGGGTGGCTCTTTGCAAACTTCTACACTGGTCACCCGGTCGAGCCATTCACGTGTGGGTGATACTTCGGAGGCGGTCAACATGTCTGTGTAGCTTGTGCCGTCCGCGTCCGTGTAAGTTATCCGCAAAAAATAATCTTTCATTTTGGCATTTTTAATTTTACGTTTGATAATCATTCGTCTGTTACTGTCTTTATTCAGGCATCGTTTGGCCTCCTTTCCGAAGTCCCGTTCCGAACAAAACCGGCTACCCTTTTTTTGATGGGAAATGTCCCGTCCGCAAATCACACAAAATCGCATTTTTTGTGTCCGCATTTTCGCCTCTTTTTTCCCCTCCAATTCCCTTTCTATATTTTCAGTATCCATAGTAGACCAAATCACACGACATTCAAGATGTGAAAAAGTCCACCAATCACATGCTTTCACATACTCGAAAAACTGGTGAAAAAGTCTACCGTTTTTCCGCTTAAAGTCCATTAAATCTGTCCACTTTGTTGATACGGAAATAAACAGGGTTTCGGCGATGTGTTCCGCTCCGTGCCGTTTTATGGCTTCCTCGTATTGTTTGCGGGCTTTGTAGGCCATCCGCTTGTTGAGGTTCTCCCAGTAGTTCGGATTACTGAATCGTTCCCACTGTATCCGTTGGAAAACCGTCATCCCGTCAGTACTGCATCCAAAGTCAAAGAATATTATCCGGCTCAATTGTTCCAGCAGCAAACCCACCAATCGGGCGACCTTTTCACCATCCAGCAAATCGGCCAACGTCTTGATGTCGTATGTTTCAATGACACGCATCCGCTTTACCCGGACTTCGTACCTCAATATATGCACACCGGGCAAACGGTATTGGTGAGCCTTGTCATACAGTTTTATATCCATTTCGGTATGTCCGCATACTACACCCATTTTCCGGTCATTCCGGTTCATGTGGGTAAATGGTTTCCTGTTGTGGCAAATGGCAGCCTGTAATATCCGTTGTGCGGGATAGTTCAACCGGAGGTTGACACCTATTTCAATACTGTGAATCACGGCATCCGGGAGGGATATTCCGTAATCATCTTGTATTTTGGTAAGGGTTGTTTTCAGTTCCTCATAGGTGAAGTCATCCCAGTTGTTCCTGTCGGAGTTCTTATTCTGGTGGAGGCTACCCATCAGGGTGGAGGCCAATCCGGTGGCCGTTGGTACAATAAACCGTAGCCCGTTGTATTGGGCTTCGCTCCGGGTCAATTGTTTGCCAGTACTCAATGACACATCAGCATGAAAATCCATACGTTTGTCATTCTGCCAACGCATTGCATCCACACCGGAACAGGAACAACGAATCCAGTCAATCATGATTGCTTATTCCTGATCTGTTAAAAGAGAAAAAGCGTTTTGCAAGCAATCCATAACATTTATGTAGGCTTGTTGGTAGGGGACAAAACCCATGTAGGCCAATTTCATGGTATTGCGGGCGGTCGAGGTGTACAGGTATGCCGCCACTTCGTTCGGTTTGCTTTCGGTATTGGTTTTTGGATAGTCACTGATTGTATCTACCAACGACCGAAACAACCTTTCATGTGTATAAGTATCTGGTACATGTGGAATGCTGGCAATCTCATCGAATACACTTTCCAGTACGCTAATGGCTTTATCCCTGTGCATACCTGCCTCCTTTTCGGATTAAAGCGTTTTCAACTTCCGACCTTTTGAACCGGGTTTTGTTGGCTACCTTATAGGGTATTAATATGTTTTCGTTCATCCAGCTATGAACGGTAACCAATGACACACCAAACAATTTTGCAACTTCCGAACGTGTCATATATTCGGCATTTGGTTGGGGCTTGATGCCTCGAACCTCATTGATAATTTCGTTTTTGAAATTATCCAGCATCCCGGCCAATGTTTCGGCCTGAATACCCTCGATCTGTAAAACTGATTTAACCATCGCACTAAAAATTAATATTTAGTGCAAAGCTATGGGGGTGTAAAGTCGGCATAGTCGGCAATAACGACATTGCCGACAAAATAGTTTATCTACACAATTGCAAAATGTTTAGTTTTCAACATCATACTAAAGGCTTGCGGTTGTCTCCAAATGTTTTTATAATTATATCTTCGATCAGGTCGTTGTTTCGTGTAGTTCCTTTTTGCCCCTTTATTGCGTCCCTTAACTGTTTTGAAGTAATTAGTTTACCATTACATTTAAACATTCCTACTTTTTCGCAAATATTGCAATAGGACTTATTAAAGACAATTTCATTTAATACTAACCAATGTAAAAACAAGCGCAAATCAACGATACCAATACCTTTTTTTAACTCTATCGGGTTTTCGTACATTGGTTGTATATCATCAGAAAAAACGTTTTGCCATTGTTCCAATGTGGCTACAAAGGTAGTTTCGCTATGTTTATGCAGGCTCTCAATTTCTTTCGGGTATATTACAGCTTTAAGCGATAGTAATTGCCTTTGCGATTGTATTGTCTTTTCGGGTTTACCTACAATCTTTTGTATTTTTGCAATGTTGGTTTTGTATTGTTCTATTTGCGCTCGTAATTGTTCGTTTTCTTCCCTTTCGGCTTCATATTCTGCAACGGCCATTTGGTAGGCCATTGTTTTTTCAGCAATTTCAAAATCAGCTACAAGTGTTTCATACAAGTTTAAAGAGGGTTTAATTACCTCTGCTGGGGCATTTATGGAATCCAATATACGATTTGTCTTATCTAACCCAGTTGCTTTGTGTATCGCATTTATAGAATCCAATATATGATCATCTAACCCCGTCGTTTTGTGTATCGCTTCTATTGGGGCTTGTATAGCATTATACAAATCATGTGATGAATTACCCAAGTGTTGCTTGTGTCTTGTTGACTTCCTTTTTCCCATTTTAAAAGGCTTTTAAACGGTTTTTTGAACGGATAAAAGATTTTTTCCAAAGTATGATGCAATTATATCGGCATGCTCATCATCGGATAAACAGATATATGACAAAAAAGCCTTTTCGGTTCTGTGTCCGGTAAGTTTCATGATTGACCGGGACGGTGCACCGTTGCGGTACAGGTTTGAGGCAAACGAACGGCGGGCGGTGTGGGTACTAATTAATTCCCACTTTTCTACAACCGTTTTGTATCTCATACCTCCTTTGGTCATTTGCCGCTCAATTGGTTCGGTGATACCTGCCAACTGGCATACCTCTTTGATGTACATGTTAAGCCGTTGGTTACTTATTGCAGGCGGGGCACTACCATTGTATTTGTTCAGTATAGCCCGCAACATTGGCGCAATAGGTATGATTACTTTGTCACCTGTTTTGTACTGGTGCAGTTCAATTTTGTTTTCCTTGATGTGTTCCGCTTTGATGCTGGTAAAGTCACTAAAACGCAACCCAGTACACGCCCCAACCAAAAATAAGTCCCGTGCCCGGTCTAATCTTTCAGAACCGGAAAAATCCGTTTTGTATATCTGCATCAGTTCACTATCCGAAAGATACACGGCTTCGCTCTTTTCTGTTGGAACACGAAAAAAGTCTTGTTTGTAGTCCATCCGGTTGTTTACACCTTTGGCCGTTGCTGCATTTAGAAACGTCCGCAAACACTCCACAATCTTATCAATGTTGTTGGTACTGTATTGTTTGGTTTTGGTCATCCACTTGACGAAATCCGTAAAAAATGTATAGTTGATGATATCAAAGTCAATCTTTTTACGGTACACCTTTTGGAAGTCCAGCAATACATCACGGACATATTTATATTTCCTGATTGTTTCAACGGATATAGTCCGTCCGGTTTTCGCATCGGTACGGGATGTAGAGGTTTCAATGACTTGCGCAATGAAATCAAATAAATTGTTAGGTGTACCCACCTTGTTAGTAAATAAATCGAGGCGAGTTTTAAGATATTCGGATGTTAGGGGTACACCATCGGCGGCGGCCTGATTGATTATTTCCAATGTCTTTTCCTGTAACTTATCCAGTGCCCCATTGATAACGTCCTTATCCTTTACAGCAATCACGCTTTTGACACGTTGTTTTGCATTATTCCAATGCGCTGGCTGTACCCTGAATTGGGTATAGTACTTGATGTGTTTCCCATTGCTAACAACCCGTAAGAAAATGATACGTTTGCTGCCCTCCGTGCTTTTCAGGTAAAAATTGACGTTTGCCATAACGATATATTTTAATACGACAAATGTATTAAATAAATTAACGGGGTACATGTTGGGGTACAAAAAAACTTTACATGCCTTAATTTATCCAAATCGTTTTTTACTATTTCAAAACCCCTGAAATCCTTATTAGTAGTTAATTTTCGATATATTGATGGGGTACAGTAAGGATATGAAAAAAGCCCCAATTAAGGGGCTTTTGTGCGGATAAAGGGACTCGAACCCCCACGCCTTTCGGCACCAGATCCTAAGTCTGGCGCGGCTACCAATTACGCCATATCCGCGAATTTTATTTTGATGGGTTATATGCCCATTTTAAATATAGGGCACCCCAAGTAAAACCTCCTCCAAATGCAGCTAAAATCAGCTTATCATTCTTTTTCAACTGCTTTTCCCATTCCCACAAACATAATGGAATGGTCGCTGCTGTCGTATTCCCGTATTTTTCGATATTAATCATCACCTTCTCAGGACTTAACCCCATCCGACGGCCTACTGCATCAATAATACGTAAATTAGCCTGATGCGGGACAAAGAACGCTAAATCCTCCGGCTTGATTTGATGACGCTCCATCATTTCAACAGATGCATCGGCCATACGCGAAACAGCATATTTGAAAACTGTCTTTCCGTCCTGATAGACATAATGCATGCGTTTATCAACCGTTTCATGCGAAGCCGGATATTGAGAACCTCCTGCCTTTAAGTATAAGAAGTGGCGGCCAACGCCATCAACATGAAAAATATGATCTACCACACCAACATCTTCGGTAGTAGGTTCAATTAATACTGCTGTTGCTGCATCACCAAATAACGGACAAGTGTTGCGGTCGGTATAGTCGGTGATAGCCGACATTTTATCGCCAGCCAGCAACAATACTTTTTTGTATTGACCCGATTCGACAAACTTGTTTACTGTTTCAAGCGCAAAAAGGAATCCGGAACAAGCGGCCAACAAGTCAAATCCCCAAGCATTGGTTATTCCCACCTTATCGCATACGATACATGCCGTTGCCGGGAACAACATATCGGGTGTATTGGTAGCTGCTACTACAAAATCTATTTCGTCGGGAGAAGTATTTGTTTTTGCCAATAATTTCTTTGCGGCTTCGGCCATCATATCCGAAGTTGCCAATCCCTCTCCTTTCAGTATTCTCCTTTCTTTGATTCCGACGCGTTGCATAATCCACTCATCGGAAGTATCAACCATCGTACTAATCTCTTTATTATCCAACCTATATTCAGGAAGATATGCCTCTATTCCTGTTATGGCCGCTTTAATGTTGTTCATCGCTTGATGTAAAATACTTTTTGATTTTGGATGGCAAATCGGCTTCGATCACTTCTTGTGTCAAGAAGATCATATTCTGAATGGCCGTACTATTGGATGCACCGTGTCCAACAATCACGTTGGAATTGATGCCTAAAACCGGAGTACCTCCATAGGAATCGGGATTGAATGCATCGAGATATTCATCGACAATACCACGACCTGCCAGCATATGCTGAAATCCTTCGGCCGCTTTTAATACCACATTACCCACAAAACCGTCACAGACAATCACATCAGCCTTGTCGCTGAATATTTCGTGTCCTTCAATATTTCCAATAAAATTATATTCAGTGGCTTCGGCCATTAAAAGGTGAGCCGATTTAGTCAACAAATCACCTTTTTCGGCTTCTGCTCCAATATTCAATAAGGCAACCCTCGGATTAGGGATGTTATATACAAATTCAGCATATAAAGAACCCAATAAACCATATTGATACAAAACATCAGGTTTACAATCGGGATTGAGGCCTACATCAAGCAAAATATTACGTTTTCCATCCGGACGTGGCGGCGCAACCGCAATGGCCGGACGAAGTATACCCGGAATGGATTTCACAACCATCATCGCACCAACCATCATTGCTCCTGTACTTCCTGCGCTTGCAAAAGCATCCACTTTTCCGGCACTAAGTAATTCAAAACCGACATAGATACTGGAACGTGTTTTTTGCGGAAAAGCCTTTGCCGGATGATCGGCCATAGTGATAATTTCCGGTGCATCAACAATATCAAACCGAGACGGGTCAAAATGTTGTTGGTTACATATTTCAACGATGGCTTTGGCGTCACCAATCAAAACCAAACGAGCATGCTCATGCAGTTGTTCATAAGCAGAAATTGCTCCCAAAACAGTCACTTCCGGAGCGAAGTCACCACCCATAACATCTAAACCTATCCTCATGCGATGAATATTTTCATTTGTAGACCGCCTTTATGATGGAACTTTTGTATTCTAGCTTTTTCACATACAAAAGTTGTAAAATGCTTATGCTACCGCACCTTCTTTTTCAATGGCCAATTTACCCCGATAATAACCACATGAAGGACATACCCTATGGTAAAGGGTTGAGCTTGAGCAATTAGGGCATTTCACAAATGTGGGAACAACAGCTTTATCGTGTGTTCTTCTTTTATCTCTTCTTTGCTTCGAATGTCTTCGTTTTGGATTTGGCATTTCAATCTATATTTAATTCTTAATAATACTCTTCTTTCAATCATTATGTTGTGGATCCGACGAAGAATCATCTTCACCAACAATATACTGTGTCAATTTTTTTACCATTGCTTCGTTACACAAACTTTTCCCATCAGCTCCAATTTCATGTACCCGTCTCATGGGAAAGCCTAAATGTGCACACTCATATAAATAATGTGCCAAATCTACTTGATCTTCATCATATGGCAAGACCATAATATCTGCATCCTCAGCGTCTTCCATATTTGCGACATCTTTATGACCAAACTCCACATATAGCTTAGTCTTCAAGTCGACAGGCACTTTTAACGGATCCAAGCATCGATCGCAAGGCACCTCTGCCCATCCGTTTAATGTTACATCAAATTCTAAAAACCGATCATGCTTTCGCATTTCTATTTGAACTGCGATATTTGCATCCCCGATTTCTGATTCCTCGTATTTGGCGAAGAATGATTTGTCGATGTTCCATTCAAAAAAATGAACACCCTCAGAAAATCCTTTGTAAGGAATTATATATTTCAGGCTATTCACCACACTCAAAAATCAGGGTGCAAAGCTACTAATTAAATCCAAAATTGATGCAATTTAGCAAAAAAAAATAAATATGATCCCGATCATTGGGAAACTTCAGAAAGAGTTGTATTTTTGTGCGGTTTTTACTTGGGGGTATAGCTCAGTTGGCTAGAGCGTTTGACTGGCAGTCAAACGGTCAGGAGTTCGATTCTCCTTATCTCCACACAAGATCAAAGCCTTGCAAATTTCTTTGTAGGGCTTTTTATTTTGCTCACACACAGCTATTTGTACTTACTATTGTTAATATTGGCGATTTAATTTTTAAAATGAAGAAAAACAAATTCTAATGACAGTCCAATAGAAATCAGTTTCTCAAAATCATTGTATAAACCAATTCTTTTCTTATCTTTGTAATTATGCGAAATAACGCAATTAAAATCATTTTAGTATTTTAATAATGGATATAAACACAATTATATATAATTCTCCCGACTCAATTCTTAAAGAAATTGCCGGAAAAGTGAAGGAAAGAAGACTTGAACGAAACCTCACACAAAAAGCTTTCGCTAAACGAGCCGGCGTGGGGTATGATGCTTATCGCAAATTTGAAAACACGGGAGAAATCACGCTTCGTAATCTTGTCCTATGCGCCATTGCTCTAAATGATACTGATAGTTTTTCCGATTTGTTTGCTACAAAATCCTATCAGAACATCGATGAACTATTGAAAACACAAGGAGTAAAGAAAAGAAAAGAGGATCAAGAAATGAATGAAGTGAAGGTCATAGAAGTATATATGAACGGAATAAAGGTCGGACGGATCGCTTTAACTCCCGATGCACTTTGTGCGTTTGAATATGATCCCACATATCTATCATCCGGAGAATCCATTTCCCCGTTTAATCTTCCCCTTAAATCGGAAGTATTCGTGGCAAAACGCACTCCTTTTTATGGCGGATTCGGGGTGTTTAATGACAGTTTGCCCGACGGCTGGGGAAGCCTCATTCTCGACAGGTATCTTAAACACAAAGGGATTGATTCGGCAAAACTGACTATTCTTCAAAGATTGGCGTTAGTGGGCAGCATCGGGCGGGGCGCCTTGGAATATAAACCTGACTTTAGTGAATTGACTGAAGATGAAATAATCAATTTTGATCATCTGGCCGCTGAAGCCGAAAAGATACTTACCTCTGACTATGACGGAAGTTCTCTCGATACATTATATAAATACGGCGGTTCGCCGGGAGGTGCCAGGCCAAAAGTATTTGTGAAAATAGACGGCAAGGAATGGCTTGTTAAGTTTAAGGCCATGACCGATCCTGCCAATATAGGACAAATAGAATACGAGTATTCGTTGCTTGCAAAAAAGTGTGGTATCAAAATGCCTGAAACAAGGCTATTTGAAGGAAAATATTTTGGTGTAGAACGGTTTGACCGGACGCCCCAAGGAAAAATCCATACTGTAAGTGCAGCAGGGTTATTAAGTGCCGATTACCGTGTGCCAAGCCTCGATTATGGGGATTTATTGAAAATGTGCCATTCTCTTACCCGGAATATGGAAGAAGTATACTCGCTTTTCCGCCTGATGGTGTTTAACATCACCATCAAAAACCGAGATGACCATGCGAAAAATTTCTCATTCCAACTGATCAACGGGGAATGGAGACTCTCTCCTGCTTATGATCTTTTGCCAAGCAGTGGTTTTAACGGATTCCACACAACAACTGTAAATAATAATGGTGAGCCGACAGTTAATGATATGAAAGTTGTTGCCGAAATGGTTGGGCTTAATAGACAACGTGTGAACGAGATCATTCAGGACATAAATGAATTGACGTCAAATAGATGAGAATTATTAGTGGTTAATGGTAACTGTTAATGGTTGTCTTATTTTTTGCATATATTCATATGTGTAACTTACCCAATCTTCGTTGGTTGCAAATCCCCATTTGCTCCAGCCTGCTCCGAAATAATAAGTGAATGGTTGTCCGATACGGTTTGCGGCTAATGCAAGCGCATGCGTATCATCTTGCACGATTTTCGACACTCCTTCAGGCAATAGCACAGATACATATATCCACCCCGCTTCGCGGTGATCTTCTGCATATGCTATAAGCCCGGCATCCACATTGGTTTCGAGTTTCTCATTTCCGCCGTGTAATGCGATTCCTGCAGCAAGAGACAACGTATCAAGTTCTCCGTAACAAGTAACTGTGGCTTTGGTAAATTGACTATTTGCATCAAGGGAAACAGTAAGTGTTTGACGTAGATTTTTACCATCGACATATATCGAATCATAGTTCAATACAAAAGTCGTCCGTAATGGTCCGTTATCCAACACTTTATAGGAAGTATAAGTTTCTCCCATCCACAGTTTACCATTTCGATAAGGAGCTACTCCTCCGGCTCCCAGCGTATGGCCTACATCGTAGCAATCCAATCCCTCCCCGTGGTCTTCATGGTAGGACTTTTTATTGTTCAAGTCGTCATAATAAAATTTATTTATGATGAGCGAATCTGTTCTTTTTACCCAGACATCAACTCCATTATTATTTGTACCATGCAAAGCAGGGCCATACATACGGAATGCAATACGATTGTTTT
The DNA here is from genome assembly GCA_031549585.1 of Bacteroidales bacterium. Lineage (GTDB taxonomy): Bacteria > Bacteroidota > Bacteroidia > Bacteroidales > UBA4181 > JAIRLS01. The sequence goes on along the minus strand of JAVBPN010000070.1, from coordinate 1,834 downwards.
CCCAAGCAAAGTCATCCATACGTTCCGGAACATACCTTCCGTATGTACGTGAAATAAATCGGTTTGGTATTCCTTTTTTCACTGTATATGTTACCGATGAATTTGCCGGTACATCGACAAGGAAAATTAACGATTGAGGGGTGTCCTTACCGTCATATACTAACTGGTAAACCACTTGTTGAGCAGCAGCATCCTGTATAATAATTGTTTCTCCCGCAGCTAAAGTTAATCCCTCTGCAATTGCATGCCAATCGACCGATACTATTTCAGATATCCGATCCATAGACGATTGATTTTGCACTCGGAGCGTCAGTTCTTTTCCTTTGCATGCTCCCAGAAACAAAATAACAAATGTAGCCCAAGCTATTTTCTTCATAAACATTTGAAAGTTACGAGTAATGAACGATAAATTACAAACCTATAAATATAATGTATAATATCATAAGTATGGATCAAGAATTAATTGGGATTAAAAGAAAACCACAAAGGGCACAATGTTCTTTGTGAACCTTGTGCTGTCCTTGTGCCTTTTGTGGTAAAAATAGTATAGACTAATTTATGCCGGATACTTATGTGGCTTTGTATCTCTCAATGAACTATTGACACAAACAATGCACTCAATCAAACTTATATCAAACGAGGATCGCGTCTGGGGATCAGTACGCAACAGTTAGAAAGTAATATGGCTGCCAAAGTATGGAAGAAATATAATGGGCGGCAACATATCCGAAGACGTTGCTATCTAAAAATATTGTAATCATTTATATTACAGCCAATAATACGAATATCTTCTCCGGCCAATTACCAAGTAGAACGCTTTTATACAGTTTCTACGACTGCATCCATTTCCCGTTCGGGAAGATAAGTCGTGAATACATCAATCAATGCGGAAATAGTAATTGGTTTGGTTAAATATGCATCAAAACCAGCCTTTTTACCATTTTCTATATCTTCCGGCATCGCATAAGCTGTCTGTGCTACAACAGGTATGCCAGGTTGTTGCTGTTTGATCGTACGGGTTGCAGCAATTCCATCCATACGAGGCATTTTTATATCCATCAATACAATGGAAATATTCGGTATCGTCTGAACCATTTCGAGCGCCTCCATACCGTCACACGCACGATAAACCTCAATCCCCAACGGATCCATCATTTTTTTCAACAACATATAGTTCGTTAATTCATCTTCTGCTATCAACACTTTCTTTTCAGCCCATTTATTGGCATACTTGCTTAAAATATTTTGCTTGGATATTGGAGATACTTCATTTGATTTTTCCTCTTTAGGTAAAGTCACCGGAATATATACTTTAAATGTGCTGCCTTTTCCATTCTCAGATATGACCTCTATCTTTCCTCCAAGCCGTTCTACCAGTCCCTTGGCAATGGGCAACCCAAGGCCTGAACCACCATAGTTTCTAGCCAAACCGGACTCTTCGACTTGCCTGAAACGCTCAAAAATAACTCCTATTTTCTCTTCAGGAATACCAATACCAGTATCTTCCACAAAACTCATTAAATATCCATCTTGCTGTAAACGGTATCCAATATTGATATGTCCTTCTTCCGTAAACTTGATGGCATTTTCTATCAAATTTGATAATATTTGGCGTAGTCGAATAAAATCAAACGTTAACGACACATCTTCTTGAGGCAAATCAAGAATAAGATTGATATGCGTTTTCCCCTTCTTTTCCAAGATGGGAAGGAATAAGGTATATAATTCTTTAAAGAATATATTTAATTTGCATTCTTCATCCCAGACTTTGACCATATTGGCTTCTATTTGAGAAATATCCAATATATCTTCAATTAATTTGAGCAAAATATTA
>JAVBPN010000013.1:0-6221 GCA_031549585.1 Bacteroidales bacterium | reverse complement strand
TGTCACGTCCAGATTACCTTTGGAAAGCGCATCGACTTTTGAAAGCATATCATCCAAAGGCTTTTGCGTAAAGGATGCCATTATATAGGTAATTCCGATGCTCAGCACAATGATAACCGGAACAATCCATAAAAGGTGGTTAAATCCAAGCAATCCAACACAATATCCCATGACAAGGCAAATGATTATAACAAGCCCTACAATGAAACTCAATCTGGAAACAATGCTGTTTTTATATAAAAAACGATTGATCAAAGTAACGAACGTGACTATAACAACAATCGCGGCAATAGTTAAGAAGGCTGCTTTTTCGGACATGACACCTGTATGTTTAAGTGACCAAAATTCGTGTAAGCGCTCATACAATCAATATATAAAGATCATTTATAGTGATTTATTGTATTTGCTTTCACATTTCTCGCATGCAAAAATAGACAATATTTGTTTTTTCGATACCATTATGGTTTTCTATTCTAAAATTAGATAAAACAAAATGGATCATCTTGTAAATATGACAAAATGACATATAATGCACTTTATAATAGATAATCATAGCAATTTGATTATAAAACAAATACAAATACTTTAGGCTGTTTGGAACAAAAGTTGTAAGTTTGTTGTCTTTCATATAGTCATCATGGAAGAAATTCAAAGAGTAAAGCAACGTTTTGGCATCATTGGCAACTCGCCTGTTCTAAACAGGGCGATCAATGTTGCTATGCAAGTGGCGCCTACCGACTTATCCGTCTTGGTGACCGGAGAAAGTGGGGTAGGTAAGGAGGTATTTTCGCAAATCATTCATCAATATAGCTCATGCAAACACGGCCCTTACATTGCAGTCAACTGTGGGGCTATTCCTGAAGGAACCATTGACTCGGAACTCTTCGGGCATGAAAAAGGATCATTTACCGGAGCCATTGATCATCGCAAAGGTTATTTTGAAGTAGCCAACGGCGGTACCATCTTCCTCGACGAAGTAGCCGAACTCCCTTTATCCACACAAGTGCGCTTGTTGCGCGTGCTTGAAACCGGAGAATTCATTAAAGTTGGCGCATCTAAAGTTCTAAAAACCAATGTTCGTGTGGTTGCGGCAACTAATGTCAAAATTCCCGAAGCAATTGCTTCAGGCAAATTTCGCGAAGATTTATATTACCGTTTAAATACGGTACCTATTTATATTCCTGCTTTGCGGGAACGTTCTGAAGATATTTTTTTGCTGTTTAAAAAGTTTGCGCTCGATTTTGCCGAAAAATACCGGATGCCAACGATACACTTGGACGAAAAAGCCCAATATATATTGACTTCTTATTATTGGCCGGGCAATGTGCGGCAATTGAAAAACATAACGGAACAAATATCCATCATTGAGCACCAGCGGAATATCAATGCGGAAACGTTGGAAAAATATTTGCCGGATTATACGCGTTCGCAATTACCGGCGCTGTATCATTCCGAAGATAAATCGTTTGCTTCCGAGCGGGAAATATTGTATAAAATCTTGTTCGACATGCGCAATGATGTCAACGAATTGAAAAAGATCGTATCTGACATCATGCCGGCTAAAGATATCCAAAACACATATAGCGATATGGATGTGATTGCTCCAATAAAACAAGCATCTTTGGATATGGCAGGATCGGCCAAAGCAAACATGAAGATCGAAGATACGGAAGAGATTCGAGACGAATCGTTGTCGCTGTCCGAAAAAGAAGCCGAATTGATTCAAAAGGCTTTGGAAAAGCACGATGGAAAACGACGTAATGCCGCTCAAGAGTTGGGTATATCCGAACGTACGTTGTATCGGAAAATCAAAGAATATAACTTGGAATAATCGAATGATCGACGCAAAATTCAAAAAATATAGTTTCATCTTATTAGTGGTTGTCATGCCTGTGTTATTTAGCACATGCGGCAAAGTAACGTTCAATATGTCTGGTGCATCAGTAGCTCCAGCCACAACATGTCAGGTCAACTACTTTGAAAACAGGGCGGAAATTGTTAATCCCTCCTTAAGTTACCAGATAACGGAAGCGTTAAAAAAGAAAATACAATCCAATACGAGCCTTCTTATTGTCAATAGCAATGCAAATGTGTTGTTTGAAGGCGAAATAACCGGATACAACGTACAGCCTCAAGCGGTACAAGCATCGGGAACCGCTGCTAATGACCGGTTGACCATTACCGTTAAAGTGAAATTTACCAACGTTGTGAAACCGGAGAACAGTTATGACAAATCGTTTTCCCGTTATGATGAATACTCAAGCAGCAGTAATTTCAACTCTGTAGAAAATCAACTGGTTGAAAACATCATGACCCAATTGATGGACGACATTTTTAACGAAGCATTTTCTACATGGTAGAAAATTAATGATTTGAAAAATGTCGGAAATCGCTCAAAATCTCAAAAAAATCAGGGAAGAAATTCCGCAACACGTCAAATTGATTGCCGTGAGTAAGACCAAAAGCGTCGAAGATATCCGGGAAGCTATGCAAGCCGGACAACTGGCTTTTGGAGAAAATAAGGCTCAGGAGTTGACTACCAAGCATGAGGCATTGCCAGACGCAGAATGGCATTATATCGGACATTTGCAAACCAACAAGGTAAAATATATGGCGCCTTTCGTCGCCATGATCCAAAGCGTGGATTCGCTCCGGTTACTTGAAGAAATCAATAAGCATGCGCAAAAATATTCCCGTGTTATCGATTGTTTGTTACAAATACATATCGCACTCGAAGAAACAAAATCCGGATTAAGCGATGTGGAAGTGGTTCAACTCTTGGAACATCCGCAATTACAGGACATGAAAAATATTCGGATATGCGGGTTAATGGGAATGGCTACTTATACTGACGATACAAATCAAATTCATAAGGAATTTCGAGGATTAATGGATTTATTCCAAAAAATTAAGCACAATTATTTTTCACACAATGATGCTTTCAAGGAAATTTCTATGGGAATGTCCTCTGACTATCACATTGCCATTGAAGAAGGAAGTACTATGGTTCGCATTGGCTCTTCCATTTTTGGCGAACGCAACAAATAGTCATTAATCATTAACCAGTTCAAGGTTCAAAATTCAAGGTTCAAAGTTATTGACCATGTAGCGTTATTGTCTTTTTCATTAATCATTAAACATTAACCATTAATCATTTCTTTCAACGCTTTATATCCATTGCTGCTGGCCTTTAATACCGCACCGGTTTTAAGGTATACCCGGTAACTCTCTTTCTCGTAAAGTTCAATTTTGGAAACTTCGTTCACATTCACAATATACGAGCGATGAATACGGATGAACTGTTGTGAAGGCAAGTTTTCCTCGAAATATTTCATGGTCTTTTCCTTCAAAAAAGAACCTTTTCCGGTATGAAGGTTTACATAATCTCCATTGGCCTCGATGTAGTCAATTTCTTGTATGGGAACAACGTGAATTTGTTGGCGGTCTTTTACAGCGATCCTTTCCAATGTGCCCGATTGTTCTCCAACAGATTGTTTCAACGTTTGTAATTCATTTCCTATTTTCTTTCCTGTTTCAAGCCTTGACAAAGCCTTTTGCAGTGCGGTATCAAAACGTTGTTTTGAATAGGGTTTCAACAAATAATCGATAGCATTCAACTCAAATGCTTTGATGGCAAATTGATCATATGCGGTAGAAAAAATGATTTCCGGCGGATTGTCCATTAATTCCAACATCTCGAATCCGGTCAATTTAGGCATTTGTACGTCCAGAAAAATAAGCTGGGGATTTTGTTCCTTAATCATTTTCATGGCATCAAAACCATTTTCAGCTTCTCCAACAACATGAATATTGGAATAATCTTTCAAATAATGTTTGATTACATCCCGTGCAGGAGCTTCGTCATCAATAATGGCTATCGAAATTTGCGATGTATGGTTACTTTGATTCATTTCATTTTTGTTTTATAACATCATAGTCAATTGGAATTTTTAGCATAGCAGTATATTTGCCATCTAACACCTTGGTTTGCAATGAGGCTGCCGTACCGTATGATAACCGTAATCGTTCGCTTATATTTTTCAAACCGGTTCCTGAACCTTTTCTTTGCCCCACATTTTCAGGATCGAAATCATTGCTCACTTCGATACACAGGTAATTGGATTCTTTATGCGCCTTTGCCGTGATATTCACAGCTCCGATACTCTCATAAACTCCATGTTTGATTGCATTTTCAAACAAGGGTTGCAAGAGCATTGAAGGAATAGCTATCGACAAACTATCAGGAGCGATATGAAATTCATAATTTAACTTATCGCCAAAGCGAAGCTTTTCGATAGACAAATAACGTTCGATATTTTCTATTTCTTCTTGTAAATGAGAAACTTCTTGGCGAATCGACAGAACAGTATAACGCAAGTAGTCCGACAAGGCAACCAACATTTCTTGCGCTTGTTGCGGATCTTTGATGATTAGAGCATTGACCGAATTAAGCCCATTAAATAAAAAATGCGGATTAATTTGTGATTTCAATAAATTCAGTTCGCTATCCTTTACCAATTTATTCAAATAAATTTCGTTGCTGGCTTGCTCATTCAGTTGTCCGATATATCGGTAGAGATAATACACCAAAACTGCGACAACATACAATAATACGCCCTCAATGATCTTCCACAGAAGTGATATATTGAGAAAATGCCTATAGACAGGATCATCTCCCAGCATAATAAGCATCAATAAATATCCGGATGCTAACCAAACAGATATCCATGCAATAGCCAATATGCTATGGGCAAGCAAATTGATATACCAGACCTTGTCTTTCCAACGATTGTAATAAACCGGATACCATAACGGGATCAGGTAAAAAGCAAAAAGAGCATTAAATACCAAAGAATCAGCGAATGCATAACCTGCTGGCAATTGGGTTGTCAAACAAACAACCAGCGTTTGGATACTGGTAATAAGTATCCAAACACCGGCATACAATAATCTTGACTGATAACTCTGAAGAATGGGGTTTTTCACAAAATCAGTTTATTGATCGGCTATCTGTTTTTACACTTAACCTCACCTCCTCCAAATACGGAAGTTACTTCGAGTATCAATGTCCTATTCTCGTTCACCTCAAAGCTTGGCTTCTGACGGCTATCTGCAAAATGCCCAAATACTTGGCTTTGCCTGATTTCAATATTCCATTCAATAGGAACATAAATCACAATTCCGCCAAAAACCGAATTTAATTCTAGATGATGTGTTCCTTCGGCCAATTGCGATCCGGTTAAATCAAGCTCCATCCCGCCAAACACACAATTAATCTCACCTCCTTTAAAATCCTTGATATCTAATTTCTCATTAGCGCCGCCAAATACATAGTTGCGGTCAATATAACCGGTACCTTCCATACGATCCTTCCGGCTGTATTCACGATGTGAAAATTTTTCGCGACGGCGTTCCTCCCTTCGTTGAAACCGTTCATGGCATTCTTCAGGACTCCTGTGATGATAAAAGTGTTTTCGCCCGAAAACTGCTTTGCACAAAACAATAATGCCTATAACCACCAACAATATAGCCCATCCGTTTTGAGTAACGAACCATAAATTGGTGATATGTAGCTTTTTCAATAGAAAGAATCCTCCTAATAACATTAAAATAAGCCCCATACTCCATTTCTGCCGGGAAAAAAGGCACGCAAAACCACCGAAAAGCATCAATGACGGCCATGAGAAAATAATCGATTTAAATCCCAACGGCAAAATTCCTGCATTGAAAAGATAAAGCAAAATCCCTGCTGCTATCATCAGCAATCCCGCAACCATAAAGCTGACTTTAATTCCAGATTGTTTCATTTGACTATAAAATTAAATGATTATGTGTGCAAAAATATGTCCTCCTTCTTAGCCTAAAAACAAATATTCCGCAAGGGTTGGATAATTCCCGACAAATGTCCGCTTTTTCCCGATAAAATTACAGATCATTCTGATAATCTGTTCCGTTCTATCTTTTTAAGTGCATTCTTACGTTTATCATCCAATCTCTTTTCCACAGCAGCTTTGGACGGCTTGGTTTTTTTACGTGGCATAGCAATTACCAACGCTTTTTCGATCAACGCTATCGCCCGTTCTACAACCAATTCTTTATTCTGCAATTGCGAACGTTGTTCGTCGCAACTTAACTGCAAATACCCGTCATCGGTAATGTACGAAGACAAGCGCTTAAATATCCGTTCTTTTTCTTCATCATTAAAAAGCGATGAGGCGGCA
>JAVBPN010000164.1:0-9865 GCA_031549585.1 Bacteroidales bacterium | reverse complement strand
ATACCGGCTGAATCGGCTTTCAAGGAAGAAAATATTGACCCTCTGGTGATCAGGCAGAGGGAAGGGATAGCCATAATGAATGGCACGACAGCAATGACAGCCGTGGCAGCATTGAATATCCTGAATGCCCGGATTGCATTGGAATGGTCGTTGGCACTGTCAATGATCCTGAACGAAATGATGGAAACTTATGATGATCATATATCAGAGGAACTCAATAAAATAAGAAGTCAAAGCGGTCAGAAAACGATAGCTAAAGCGGCCAGAAATTTCATTCAAGGTACACAATTAATGCAATCGAGAGAGAAACAGCTTTATGACAAAGAAACAACAAGCGGATATGTGGATCATAAAGTACAGGAATACTACTCTTTGCGTTGTATTCCCCAAATTTTAGGGCCCATATACGATACCCTGATGTACTCGGCCCAGATTATTGAGAATGAATTGAATTCCACAACAGATAATCCGGTTGTGGATGTTACTGCAAAAAATGTGTTTCATGGCGGAAACTTTCACGGCGATTATATCTCTTTGGAAATGGATAAGCTAAAACTTGCCACCACGCGTATTGCCATGCTCGCCGAACGTCAAATCAATTATTTGATGAATCCTAACATCAACCAACGCTTGCAGCCTTTTATCAATGATGGTGTATTGGGATTGAATTTTGGTTTTCAGGGAATCCAGTTTACGGCTACTTCCACAACAGCTGAGAATCAGGCGTTATCAACTTCTTTTTATATCCATAGTATTCCAAACAATAATGACAATCAGGATATTGTGAGTATGGGATTCAATGCTGCATGTTCTGCCAAAACAGTTATCGACAATGTATTTGATGTACTGGCTATTGAGGCAGCTGCCGTTGTTCAAGCGATAGATCAATTGGGATTTGAAACGAAATTATCTTCATCGGCGAGGAATGTCTACCAGTCGGTGAAGGAACTATTTCCTGATATGGCAGAAGACCGGAGTACAAGAAATGATCTCCAACGTATCAAACAATATTTGCAGAATAATCCGCTAAATATTCTTTTCTCATGAAATGCGCTTTGGTAACAGGAGCTTCTCGAGGTATTGGAAGAGCGGTCAGTATACAATTGGGTGCAATGGGCTATCACGTTTTGGTCAATTACAAGCAAAATGAAGACGAAGCGTCTGTGACCCGGCAACAAATTACAGATCATGGAGGATCGGCCGAATTGCTGCCTTTTGATGTAGCCGATAAGCAAAGCGTGGATGCTGCACTTGACGCGTGGTTAGAAAAGAATAAAGACAAGAAAATTATTGTTTTGGTCAACAATGCGGGGATACGGGAAGACCTTTTGATGATGTGGATGCAGGAGGAGCAATGGAATAAGGTAATCAATACTAATTTGAATAGTTTCTTTTACGTTACGCAAAAATTATTGATTCCGATGATGGCCAACAAATTCGGACGCATCATTAATATGGTATCTCTTTCGGGTTTAAAAGGGTTGCCTGGCCAAACCAATTATTCGGCTTCCAAAGCTGGCCTTATTGGGGCTACAAGGGCTTTGGCCCAGGAAGTGGCACGTAAAGGTGTTACTGTTAATGCGGTTGCTCCCGGATTTATTGCTACAGATATGACCAAAGGATTGCCTGAGGGAGATTTGAAAGCGATGATTCCTATGCAACGTTTTGGAACAGCGGAAGAAGTGGCTGATTTGGTTGGTTTTTTGGCTTCGGAAAAGTCAAATTACATCACGGGACAAGTCATATCAATCAATGGAGGTCTTTATTAAATTTAAAGTTTAAGATTTAAAATTTAAGGTTTCGAGTGTGGGATAACTTTTACTCATACTCGAAAAGATATTTTGTATGGAAAACAGGGTTGTCATCACCGGAATAGGAATTTACTCATGCATCGGTAACGATTTAGCAAGTGTGACCGAGTCGTTGCAAACGGGGAAATCGGGAATTGTTCTGGACGAAGGCAGAAAACAATACGGTTATCGCTCAGGGTTAACAGGACGTGTGGAACGTCCTGTATTGAAGGGTATTCTTGACCGCCGGGCAAGGATTATGTTGCCTGAACAAGGCGAGTATGCATATATGGCAACTGCTGAGGCGCTTAAAACAGCGGGATTAACTCCAGAATACATGGCACAGCATGAAACAGGTATTCTTTACGGAAACGATAGTAGTGCCGAACCGGTGATCTCATCTGTAGATATTATCAGGGAAAAAGGACAAACGGTGATGGTCGGCTCTGGTGCGGTTTTTCAAACCATGAATTCTACCATTTCCATGAATCTATCAACTATATTTAAGCTCAAGGGAATTAATATGTCTATTAGCGCAGCTTGTGCTAGTGGATCACATTCGATTGGGTTGGGGTTTCTGTTGATTAAACATGGCTATCAGGATTGTATCATATGCGGTGGAGCGCAAGAGTTAAATGTTTATTCTATGGGCAGCTTTGATGCTTTGGGCGCTTTTTCCATCCGGGAAAATGAGCCAAATAAAGCATCGCGTCCGTTTGACCGGGATCGGGACGGATTAATTCCGAGCGGTGGAGCTGCGACTGTGATTATAGAAAGCTTAGAACATGCATTGAAACGCGGAGCGCCTATTTTAGGTGAGGTTATTGGTTATGGATTTTCTTCAAACGGCGATCATATTTCAAATCCGACAGTAGAAGGGCCGCAACGGGCGTTGGAAATGTCATTAAAACAAGCTGGAATCAAGCCGGGCGATGTCGACTATATCAATGCACATGCTACATCGACGCCTGCTGGAGATGCTGCCGAATCCAAAGCCATCTATCAGGTATTTGGCCAACAATGTCCATGGATAAGCTCAACCAAATCAATGACCGGACACGAATGTTGGATGGCTGGAGCCAGCGAAATCGTATATTCTTTATTGATGATGCAAAACGATTTTATTGCACCCAACATCAATTTTGAAAATCCGGATGAAGATTCACAAAAAATAAAAATTGCCACAGAATTAATACACACCCCCATTGATATTTTCCTTTCTAATTCGTTTGGATTTGGTGGAACCAATTCTTCGCTGATTATCAAAAAATGGCACGGAAAATGATCTTTATTTTGAATTTTAATCGTTAAAAAATGAATAAATCAGAAATCGTTGAAACAATCAATCATTTTCTTGAAGAGGAGTTTGAGGTAGACCAAGAACTCATCGTACCGGATGCAAATTTGAAAGATACTTTAAACCTGGATAGTTTGGATTATGTCGATTTAGTGGTTGTGATCGAAAGCAACTTTAATTTTAAAGTTCAAGCTATCGATTTTCAAGGAATTGAGACGTTTCAGAATTTTTACGATTACGTTGAACGCAAAGTTCAGGAACCCGTTCAAGAACCCGCTTAATGACAGTATAATTTACTCCTATATTCCTTAAAGGAATTTTTGTGTTTTTTATCATTTCAGCCTGCTTAAGAGGAGAAACAAGATTCTTACACCAGAATAGATGTCAATCACCGGAGATAACGGCCGAATGATTGAAAAATCGGAAAGCACGAATAGATGATTTATCTTTGTGAGATATGAATTGGGACGGAAAATCGAAAGGGAAGCCGATTGGGTATCAAATATTTGTTGCATTACTTCGGATTGGAGGTCTCCGTTCAGCCTATGTCTTGCTTTATTTGGTGTCTTTTTATTATTTTTTATTTGCCTGTAAAAAGACCAAAATTGCTTACTGTTTTTACCGGACTAAAATCGGGTACAAACCATTAAAGGCATGGTGGTCAGCGTATAAAAATTTTTATATATTTGGGCAAACCATCATAGATAAAGTTGCATCAATGGCCGGTATAAAAACCAATTTTACATTTGATTTTGAAGGGGAAGAATATTTAACGAAATTGGCTGATGAGCAAAAAGGCGCTATTTTGATGGGAGCACATTTGGGCAATTGGGAAATGGCCGGAGATTATTTGAACCGGATCGATATTCCAATAAATGTGGTCATGTATGATAATGAATACCAAAAAATTAAAGAATATTTAGATACAATTATCCGGCAAAGGTCTTATCATATTATACCAATCAAGGACGATGCTTCGCATATTTATGAGATCATGAATGCTTTACACCGGCATGAATTTGTATGTTTGCATGCAGATAGACATTTTGATCATTCTAAAACCATCACTTGTCGTTTCCTTAACGAAGACGCGGAATTTTCGGAATCGATTTTTCGTATGTGTGTGGCGGTGGATGTTCCGCTTACGTTTGTTTATGCATTTAAAGAAACAAGCAAGCATTATCGTTTTTATGCATCGGAACCCCGTAAATATGCCGGTAGTAAAGATGAGAAGGTCAAAAAGCTGCTCGATGATTATGTCACCGAGCTAGAGCAAAGGACAAAACAATATCCTTTGCAATGGTTTAATTTTTATAATTTTTGGAATCAAAATATCAAACACGCTTCATGAAAATCTCGGGAACAGACGTTATCAAAGAATATATTCCGCAAAGGGAGCCCATCATGATGGTCGATTGCATTGAAGAAATTGCCGGAGCGTCTGTATTATCCGGTTTAACCATTTTAGAAGACAATCTGTTTGTGGAAGATGGTATATTTCGTGAGCCGGGAATCATAGAGCATATGGCACAATCTGCGGCGGCGGATATGGGCTATCGTTTAAAACAACAAAATAAAGCGGTACCGGTAGGTTTTATTGCAGCCATTAAAAACTTATCGATCAAGAAAAAACCATGTGTAGGTGATTCAATCTATACAAAAATATTGATTACCAATCAAGTGCTTGATATTACCATTGTGCAGATTCAGACATTCCTGCGTGAAGAAGAAATCGCCTGTTGCGAAATGCGGATATTTGCTAAAGGGTCTTGATGGGCAAAGTTCATAATAATGTCAAGGTTGAGATGAAAAGAAAAATGTTGGAAAAGGTGTCGGGGCTTAAAGAAAGCGTTGTATCAAAAATCCGTTTTAGCGAGGTTGACAGCATGGCTATTGTTTGGCATGGCAACTATATCCATTTCTTTGAGGACGCACGCGAGGCTTTTGGAGAAAAATATGGTATTGGCTACATGGATATGTATAATAGCGGCTATGTGGCTCCTTTGGTTTCCATTCATTGCGATTACAAGCAGCAATTACGATATGGAGAGCGTGTGCGGACGGAAATAACTTGGGTGGATACGCCGGCTGCCAAGCTGATCTTTCGTTATGAATTATATAATGACCAAACCAATACGTTGGTGGCTACGGGAGAGAGCACACAGGTTTTTCTTTCCGTAAAAGACCAACAATTATGCTTGAATCTTCCGCCGTTTTTTGAGGAGTGGAAGCAAAAATACGTTCAATCATCGGATGATGTATAAGCCATGTATTGCAAAGTCCGATCAACATATGCAATTCATCCGCTTGGCTTTTCTATAGAGGCAATCTTCAGGGCTATTCAATCAGGTGAAACAGCGGTACGGGAAATAAAACGTCCGTATTTGCAACATCAGGCTTTTGCTGCTTTATTTTCTGAAAAACAAAACGAGCAAATTAACGAATCATGCCCTAAAAAAGATTGGACGCGTTTTGAAAAATTGCTTTGGAATGCAGCAACATCAGTATTAAACCAAATATCGTTACCGGCTGAGGCAAATGATCTCTTGTTTGTTATCGCTACCACTAAAGGAAGCATTGAGGAAATCGGTAATCTGCCTCCTGAAGGGTTGTGTATTGCGCACTCGGTGAATAAAGTCTTGCAAAAGCTCCGAGCCAGGCATTTGCCGTTGATTATTTCCAATGCTTGTATATCAGGTTTATCTGCCATTGTGGCCGGAGCAAACTTATTACAAAATTCGGCATACCGTTATGCTGCGGTCATTGGCGTCGATACCATCAACGATTTTGTATTGTCGGGTTTTAACTCATTAATGGCGTTAAGCCCGGAAATTTGCCGCCCATTTGACAGGGATCGCAAAGGTATCAATATGGGCGAAGCAGCCGCGGCTATTATTTTGGAAAAATGTGCAACCCTTGGACCGGAAGATATATATTATACAGGAGGGGCGGTGACCAATGACGCCAATCATATTTCAGGCTCTTCACGTACCGGTGAAGAGTTGGCTTATGCCATTGGAAAAGCCATACAGCAAAGCAATTTGCAATCGGTTGATTTTGTTTCGGCACATGGAACCGGAACTTTATATAATGATGAAATGGAAAGCAAGGCATTTACCCTTGCCGGATTATCAGATATTCCTGTGCATAGCCTTAAGGCTTATTTAGGCCATACATTAGGCGCTGCCGGTGTGTTGGAGTCAGCTATTTGTATACAAATGTTGCATAAGGATGTTTTGATTCCGTCAAAAGGTTATCAAATACAGGGAACAAGCCAACCATTGAATATACAAGAGCAATTGGCAAAACGTCCGCTCAATAGCATTTTGAAAACGATGTCGGGATTTGGTGGCAGCAATGCAGCGGTTTGTTTCAGGAAAACGATCAATGAAGATGATCGCAACTTTAAACCTTAAACTTTGAATTTTAAATTTTATGGAGGGAGATCGCACAAAAGCCATTGATGCAATAGGAAAAGCCGCTTGGATTTCTTTTGCTCCGGTAGTTTTTCAGGCGGCAAGATCGCTCAAAAATCTGGGTATTTTAAATGCCATTGAGGCACAGCATGGGAAAGGCCTTTCTTTGGCAGAAATAGAAACACACACCGGATTATCGCATTATGGGGTGCGGGTTTTGTGTGAGGCTGGATTGGCTATTGACTTGCTGACGATGAAAGATGATAAATATGTGCTTACGAAAACAGCCTATTTTTTCATGCACAATCCTTTTACTGTGGCCAATACTGATTTTATCAACGATGTGTGTTACAACGGATTATTTTATTTGGAAGATGCCGTCAAAACAGGAAAGCCTGAAGGGCTTAAAGTTTTCGGTGAATGGGCAACCATATATGAGGCTCTTTCCCAACTGCCACCGAAAGTGCAGGAAAGTTGGTTTGGTTTCGACCACTATTACTCCGATATATCTTTTGCTGATTGTTTGCCGGTTATTTTTGAAGATCATCCGGGTACATTATTGGATATTGGAGGCAATACCGGAAAATTTGCCTTACAGTGCCTCGCATATGACGACAAAGTAAAAGTGAGCATTGCCGATTTACCCGGCCAGCTGAATATGGCCAAAGCCAACATTGAAAAAACGCCATACGCTGGTCGTATGTCATATATCGAAACCAATTTGCTTGACCCGCAACAATCACTACCTAAAGGTTTTGGTGCGATATGGTTGAGCCAATTTCTCGATTGTTTTTCCGATGCCGAAATCGTTTCCATATTAAAACGTTGTGCTCAGTCCATTGACTACAAAGCAAGTATTTACATCTTGGAACCTTTTTGGGATAGGCAGCGGTTTGAAACATCTTCATTTTGCTTGCAGATGACCTCATTATATTTTACATCTATGGCCAATGGTAATAGTCAGATGTATCGTTCCGATTTGTTCTTCTCATTCATTGAACAAGCCGGTTTAAAAATCGAAAAAATAACGGATCACATTGGTGTGGGGCATACTTTATTAAAATGTAAAAAAGCATAGCAATACATGGCTTGTATATTGGGATATTGCAGTATTGATCAATGTGGCGTTTGTTTGAATGGTAAGCCGTTTCTTAAAAATGAAGACCAATCAGCGAATGATTGCTTTGATCGGATTTATACATATGCACAAATGCAATATCCTCGATACCACAAGATGGATATGCTTTCCAAGCTTGGATTTTTAACGGCTGAGATCTTGATGCAAGCTTTACCGGAAGTTAAAACCAAGCATACTGCTTTTCAATCTGCGGTATTGATGGCCAACAAATGGGCAAGTTTGCATACCGACCATCTTTATTGGGAAAGCGCGCAAAATATACCCAGCCCTTCTTTATTTGTTTGTACATTACCCAATGTAGTAAGTGCCGAAATTTGCATTCGTCATCAGTGGAAAGGCGAAAATCATTTCTTTATTCAGCCGCAATTCAATCCATCTCAAATGATGGATTATGCCAATATATTGTTCGGGTCGCAACGGGCTTCGTTTTGTTTGCTTGGTTGGGTTGATTTCTTTGATCAACAATATGAAAGCATACTAATTGCAGTTGACAATTCTGATGTCGGATTGCTTGATTTCACGGAAGAAAACGTAAAAAGGATAATTAAGAATTAACAATTAAAAATTAAGAATTAGCTGCTGAAACAATGAAAACTTGAAACTCAAAACCAGAAACACACAACTCGAAACTTTAAATTTACTGTATTACCCCCGATCCGACCAGTTCGTCGTCTTGATACCATGCGGCAAATTGTCCCGGAGTGATGCCTCTTTGAGGTTTGTCGAATAGAATGTATATTCCTGCGCTTGTTTGGTAGAGTGTTGCTTGTTGTAATGGTTGTCTATAGCGGATGCGTACTGAGAATTGACGGTCTTCGCCATCTGTCATAGCAAGATCAGGGCGTATCCAATGAATGTCCGAATTTGCAATAAAAAGTGCAGAATGGTGCAATCCCGGATGCGATTCTCCCTGCCCGGTATACACAATATTTTGTTCTACGTCGATTCCAATCACAAACAAAGGTTCTTTCTTGCCGCCTACATTTAAGCCTTTGCGTTGTCCGATGGTATAAAAATGTGCTCCATGGTGTTTGCCTACAATGATTCCGTCTGACTCTTGATAACGATAGGGAGTGGAAAGAATTGCCAACTTTTGGTATAAATCGGTTTTGTCAATATCTCTTTTGAATCCACTGAAATCGGCAGGTATCTCTACAATATTTCCTTCTTTAGCTTCCAGTTTTTGTTGGAGGAATACCGGTAGGTCTACTTTGCCAACAAAGCAAATTCCTTGAGAGTCCTTTTTGGTAGCGCTTGCCAATCCGTTTTCTTCAGCAATACGCCTTACTTCTGATTTTAACAAATGTCCGATCGGAAATAAAGCCGTTGATAATTGTTGTTGGGAAAGTTGGCACAGGAAATAACTTTGGTCTTTTCCCGGGTCGGTTCCAGCCAACAAGCGGTACGTTTTGACTCCATTGACCATTACTTCATCTTTGCGGCAATAATGTCCCGTAGCAACATATTGAGCGCCATATGAAAATGCGGTTTGTGCGAACAAGTCAAACTTGATTTCCCTGTTGCATAGCACGTCTGGATTTGGGGTACGGCCGCAACGGTATTCTTCAAACATGTAATCGACTACCTTTTCCCGATACGAATCGCTTAAATCGACTATTTCAAAGGGAATATCCAATTTGCGGGCTACCAGTTGGGCAAAAATGACATCGTCATGCCATGGACAATCGCCCGAAAGCGTTCCTTCCGTATCATGCCAATTAATCATGAACAATCCGATCAGGTCATATCCTTGCTGTTTCAACAACCATGCTGCAACGCTGGAATCAACCCCACCCGATAAACCGACTACTACTTTTTCCTTCATGAAAATATTTCAAAACGAGATTACAAAGATAGGCTTTTTGTTATCACCCATAAATTATGGTGGCTTTGCAAATTTAATGCCTGATAATTAAATCGATTCGATAGGCTCAAGTTTATATTTGCGTTGCTAATTTTATATTTATTTAACCTCTAAAATGTAATTCGGCTAAAGCCTTAATGATATTGCATTTATTATCCGTTGGATGAATCCAACGGCAATGAAGTTGATGATTTTCATTGCCGTCCAGCTTTAGCTGACGGTCACAAATTTGATTCATCATAAGGGCTTTAGCCAAAATAATAAATAAAATTTATCTTCCATATGTACTACCAGTTTTTTAAATTTTTGCTAATCTTGCACATACAAAGTGGAGTTTGGTATATTCGAGATATTGCCGTT
>JAVBPN010000112.1:0-17894 GCA_031549585.1 Bacteroidales bacterium | reverse complement strand
ACACCATTTCTTTTTTTAAAGAACCAAAAAATAAAAATAATAAGATAAATCTTGTTCATAACGAAATAAAATACTCAATTTTTAAAATGGAAAAGAAAGAACAGATTGAAACAATCAAAAAACTGCAAAAAGAAAAAAATGCAGTTATCATGGCTCATTACTATCAAGAACCGGATATACAAGATATTGCTGATTTCGTAGGCGACAGCCTTGCTTTGGCTCAAAAAGCGGTAAATACCAGTGCCGACATCATTATTTTAGCTGGCGTATATTTCATGGCAGAAACCGCTAAGATTTTGAATCCCTCAAAAAAAGTACTGATCCCTGATCCGGAAGCCGGATGTTCTTTAGCCGATTCTTGTCCGGCTGATCAATTTGAATCATTCATTAAGCAACATCCGCAGCATACAGTTATTTCGTATGTAAATACCACAGCTGCAGTTAAAGCGCTTTCTGATATTGTATGCACTTCATCTAATGCTGTTCAAATTGTAGAATCGTTGCCTAAAGAAGAAAAAATCATTTTTGGACCCGACCGGAATTTAGGAAACTATATCAAAAGCCTTACCCATCGGGATATGGTTATTTGGGACGGAGCATGCCATGTGCATGAAGAGTTTTCATTGGAGAAAATATTAGAGATCAAAAAGAAGTATCCGGAAGCAAAAATTTTGGCACATCCCGAATGTCCCAAACCGGTTTTAATTGTTGCTGATCATATCGGATCGACGGCATCTTTGCTTCAATTTACGAAAAAAGATACGGGAAATACATACATTGTAGCAACTGAATCTGGTATTTTGCATCAAATGCAAAAAGAAAATCCTGGAAAAACATTTATTCCTGCTCCTCCTAAAGATTCCACATGTGCTTGTAACGAATGCAAATTCATGAAATTGGTGACTTTAGATAAGATATATCGTTGCTTGCTTAATGAAAGTAATGAAGTAACGCTCGATGAAGAGTTAAGGATTAAAGCCGAAAAGCCTATTAAAAGAATGTTAGAAATATCTGAAAGATTGGGGCTATAAAAACAAAAGGCGAGAAACTTTCTCGCCTTTCTTATTCTATACATTTATTTTTATTTCTTAATTCCGCCGCCAATATATGCACTGAATTTAATTCCAAGATAATTGTAGGATTTATCAAGATCATCTTTTCCTGCAAAATTGTATTCTACAGCAAGCCGGATATGAGAAACATCAAAACCCGCACGAATCATAAAACCAAAATTCGTTTTTGATCCTAGGTCTAAGTCAGCGTTTGTTCCACCTGTATTAACCGATACTGATGCTCCTGATAAAGAATATGCACCAAGACCTAAGCCACCAAAAGGCCTAAATTTCTTTGTCATAAAATAGTAGTCGCCGGTAACCAAAAAAGAAGAATTGAATTTCAATTCTGTATCTCCACTGTCAATGAACTGGCCAGCTGCATTTTCAGTCCATTTAACCTTGGCCATACCTGCGATTTCTCCACGAAGGCCAGCTGCGATGTTTGGTGTAATAGCATACTTAGGTTCTATAGCAAATAAAACTCCACCGCCACCCGAAGGTTTAGCGTAACCAAGTCCTACATCAACTCTAAATGCTTTGTAGTCCTCTGCTTTAGCCACAAAAGCGGCACATACCAAAACAATCGCAATAAATAATTTTTTCATAATGGTTCCTAAATATTAAAAAATAAATAAAAAGTTTAATTGGGGACAAAAATATTGTTTAAAATCAATTAAACAAATTGTTTATAAAAAATAATTTTAAAATTAGTTTCCATAATTTCTATTATTTTTAACATTCCATTTGAATGTAGCCAGATCAATGAAAAATAGTTTGCTAAAGGTTGTTTTTCTTGTAGTTATGTTTTTAACTACACTACTCGATGTGTCTGCACAAACGAACAATACGCAGGTCAATCCAAATGGATACAATACTTTTTATTATCCCAATGGAAGAATTTCCAGCGAAGGATTAATGAAAAACGGTAAACCGGATGGATATTGGAAAACCTACTATGTAACCGGTGTGATGAAATCCGAAGGAAACCGCATCAATACATTATTAGATAGCCTTTGGGCATTTTATACAGAAACCGGAGATACGCTCGAAATCATTAATTATAAATTAGGTAAAAAAAGTGGTTACTATTATTCCTATGCGACTGCTACCGAAACAAATAATGTGAGTGTACGTTATTTGCAGCTAAAAGAATTGTATTTGGACGACAAACGGGAAGGAATAGCTTACTATTATTATCCCGATGAAAAAATTAAGCAACAAATTAGTTACCGGAATGGGAAAAAACAAGGCGTTGCTAAGGATTTCGACCACAATGGAATGGTAATCACTTTATACGAATATCATAATGATTACATGATTTCCCGGGAATACATCAATCGGTTAGATAAAGAAGGAAGGAAAACAGGCACTTGGAAAACTTTTTTTCCTGATGGTAAAGTAAATGAAGAACTTTTCTATAAAGACGGCCAATTGCATGGCAACACAAAAATATATTCGGAACGTGGAACGTTAGTTAATGAAAGAAACTATCAGGAAGGCAGGCTTGTGGAAGAAGGTATACAATTGAAAGTAGAAGCAATTGAACTCATTTCGTACTATAATGATGGGGTAACACTCAAACGCAAAGGAATTTATCTTGATTCCATAGCTATTGGGAAACATGTTTTTTATAACAGTGAAGGAAACCCGGAAAAAGCTGTTTTTTATAGTGAAAATGGTGCAAAAGCTTCGGAAGGATCTGTAGATGCTCAAGAACGTAGAATTGGTGTTTGGAATAATTACTATGACAATGGTAGGCTGAGGTCAAAAGGAAATTTTCAAAACGACCGGCAAACAGGTTTATGGGAATTTTATTTCCCTACAGAGAAAAAAGAACAAACCGGCAATTTTCAAAATGGCGTGATGGAAGGAGAATGGAAATGGTATTATCCCGATGGAAACATTTTGCGCGAAGAAATCTATGTAAGAGGGAGGCCAAATGGTTCGTCTGTTGAATATTCCGATAGTGGGAAGGTTGTTTTTAAAGGAAATTACTTGGATGGCGAACCGGATGGATTATGGGAATTAATGATCGGCGATGTTTATGAAACAGGTGATTATGAACAAGGCCTGAAAAACGGAGTTTGGAAAACATATTTCCGCAACGGAAAACTCTATCATAAAGGAAACTTTATTCAAGGTAATCCCGATGGAAAACATGAATTTTATTATCCCGATGGAACTTTGAAAGAAGAACAATACTATGTGATGGGGCGTAGAGATAAAAATTGGAAAAAATATTACGAAAATGGCACTCTTTTTCTGACCATTACATATCGGAATGATGAAGAAACGCGAATTAACGGAATCAGAATAGAAGATATCAAAAAATAAATTTTTGTATATCAAAAATAGATTGCATATATTTGCAGCCCGAATTTTGAATAGATAAAAAGTGAAATATCCATACTAGTTCAAACAAAGGGATATTTTATGGCCTTAAAAAATAAATGATTATCATGAAAAAAGGAATTCATCCAAGCAATTATAGGTTAGTTGCATTCAAAGATATGTCGAACGATGTTACTTTCATTACTCGTTCTGCAGCAAATTCTCGTGAAACAATCGAAATAGACGGTGTTACCTATCCATTAATCAAATTGGAAATCTCGAACACGTCGCATCCGTTCTATACCGGTAAGATGAAATTGGTCGATACGGCAGGCCGCGTCGATAAATACATGAACCGCTACAAAGACCACTACAAGAAAAAATAATAAAATAATAGGTTTGTAAGAGTAAATAGTGCCGTCCGTTTTTTACGGATGGCATTATTTTTTTATTCAAATGGGTTTCAAACCTAACAAAACTTAACACGACAACTTCACTACAAATAAGTTTATTAAATCATTTATTGATATTTTATAATGTCGTAAGTTTACGTCATTAATGCAAAATAATGTATATAATAACCGAAAATTACGACATTATGTATTTATTTTGATATATGATTATAATGTCGTATCTTTGCTTCATTAATATTAAATTACTTATATAATGATTGATAATACCGACATTATAGTTAATTATTCCATGAGCGATGATGCTATACTTCAACGATTAGGTACGCAACTAAAACAAATGCGCCTTAATAAAGACTGTACACAGCAACAACTCAGTGAACTTTCGGGGGTTTCGCGTAGTACTATCAGCGAAATGGAAAATGGAAACATGGGAACAGTACTTTCATTGATACAAGTGCTTCGTGCATTAGAAAAGATTCAAATACTAAATGCTTTTATTACTGAAGCTCCCATCAGTCCGTTACAAATTGCCAAATTAAAGGGCAAGGAACGTCAGCGTGCTTCAGGGAAGAATTATCAACAGGAAGATAAGGAGGCTACAGAATGGTAGACTATGCAAAAATAAAATTATGGGGAACTTTAGTTGGTGCAGTATATTGGGATATTACAAGAAATGTGGCCAACTTTGAATATGATCCGAAATTCATTCAAAGTGGTTGGGATGTTGCTCCGCTACGTATGCCGTTTCGTGCCGGGCAAATATATTCTTTTCCGGAATTAAACCAGCAAACATACAAAGGTTTGCCGGGAATGTTGGCCGACTCGCTTCCCGATAATTTTGGGAATGCATTAATCAATAAATGGTTGGCAGAACAAGGGCGTACTCCGGATTCATACAATCCGGTAGAACGGCTCTTGTATCAAGGGAAACGAAGCATGGGCGCTCTGGAATTTGAACCTGCCGAAAAGGTTTTTTCCAATGTTTCTGCAAAAATTGAAATGAGCGGTTTGGTAGATGCTGCCCGTCAGGCATTGGACGGCAAAGAACGGTTAAATACCCGCATGGGAAAGGATGACAAAGCATTATTGGATATACTGAAAGTGGGTACTTCGGCAGGTGGTGCTCGTGCAAAAGCAGTGATCGCTTTCAATGAGCAAACGAATGAAGTACGTTCCGGACAATTGAATGTACCCGAAGGCTTTTCTCATTGGATCATCAAACTGGATGGTGTAACCAACAATGAATTGGGTGATCCGCAACAATACGGGCGCATCGAATATGCGTATCATCGAATGGCTGTTGCTTGTGGCATTGAAATGACCGAGTGTCGTTTATTGGAAGAAAACGGACGGGCGCATTTCATGACCAAACGTTTTGACCGGACCGGACACAACAAAAAATTGCATGTACAAACCTTATGTGGCATAGCGCATTTCGATTTCAATATGCCCGGAGCTTATTCGTATGAGCAATTATTTCAAACCATGCGTTCATTGAGGTTGCCCTATATCGATGCAGAGCAGACTTATCGCCGGATGGTATTCAACATTTTAGCCCGCAATCAGGATGATCATACCAAGAATATTTCTTTTATCATGGACCAATCCGGCCTGTGGCGTTTGTCGCCGGCTTATGATGTGGCTTATTCGTATAACCCTTTTGGCGGATTTACTTCTTTACACCAGATGTCTGTCAATGGAAAGCGGGATTCATTTGAAAGGTCAGACTTATTGCAAGTGGCACAATCAATGAATATCAAAAAGGCGAAAGAGATTATTGAAGAAATCGTAGCAAGTGTTTCCCGTTGGCCAATTTATGCTGACGAATGTGGTATTTCGGAAACTCAGATCAAGAAAATTGCCGATACACACCGGTTGTCCATTTAAAACTCAAAGTACACGGTGAAAGATATAAGGTACACGGGTTGCTAAAACCTAACAAATTTTAAAAATTCGAGAATGGTTAGGAAATATCGGTAAAATATGGAGACAATCATTTAATGAACATTTCTACTTTATCGATCTTTTACTAAGTTTGCGAAATAAACATTATTTAATGAGGCATTTCTGTCTATATGTCATATTTCTTTTTGCATGGTTGTCGTTCAATGTATCGGCGCAAACACGACAAAGCCTTGAGCAACAAAGGAAAAAGGCATTGCAGGAGATAGAGGAATTGAACGGATACCTGAACGATACCCAAAAAGATCAGAAAAAATCGCTGGAAAAACTCAACTTGCTGAATCGTCAAATTGATCAATACAATCGGCTTATTGGTACAATGGATTCCGAAGTCAAGTATGTGGAAAGACAGATTAGTGAAACCAATACTGAGATCGGACAAATGAGCAAAACGGTTGAACGGTTGAAATCAGAATATGCGGAATTGATTTATCAAGCCTATAAAAATAGAGGTAAATACAACAAACTGATCTACGTTCTTTCATCCAAAGATTTCAATGAAGCATACCGCCGCTTGCAATATTTTCAGCAATATGACGAGTACAGCCAAAAACAAGTAGAAGAAATCACACAAGCACAAGTTAGGTTAGCAGAGAAAACAAAAGAACTTGCTGTTCAAAAAACCGAAAAAGAACAATTGTTGGAATCCCAAAAAAAAGAAACCAAGCAATTGGAAAATGTAAAAAAAGATCAGAATCAAACAGTTAATAACTTAAAATCGCGTGAACGGGAGCTTCGTAAACAAATAGCCGACCAACAGAAAAAAGCCCAGAAATTGCAGCGGGAAATCGAGAAGATCATTGCAGAAGAAACAAAGAAATTGAAAGGTTCTTCTCCTACAAAGAATGTTTACGATCAATTGACGCCCGAAGAAAGGGTACTTTCCAACAATTTCAGGGATAATAGGGGAAAATTGCCTTGGCCTACCGAAAAAGGGACAATTACAGGATTTTTTGGTACAAACCCGCATCCATTGTACAAGGATATAAAAATCAATAATAATGGAGTGGACATTACCACAATTGGAGGATCTTCTGTAAGGGTTGTTTTTGATGGAACAGTTTCAAAAGTAGTGGCCATTCCGGGCGAGAACCTTGCTGTGCTGATTCGCCATGGAAATTACATGACGGTATATCAAAATTTGATAAATGTATCTGTCAAACAAGGCGACCGGGTAAAAACCAAAGGTGCTATTGGTGAGGTTTATACGGCAAAAGAATCCAAAACGGCAGTAGTACATTTTGAAATATGGGAAGAAACAAAAGTTTTGGATCCGGAAAAATGGATATCCAAATAAAATTTTTTTAAAAAAGCACCAAAAAACGTAACCTTTTCAAACATTTTTAGTATAAACAAGTACAATTATAATTGTGCCAATGAAACAAGAATTAGTCATAACATCTGTTATAGATAGCCTTCATACGGTTGAAAAATTTGTAGATGACTTTTCTGCAACTCATCAAATTGATCAGGAAGTATATGGAAATCTATTGATTGCAACGCTTGAGGCTGCTAACAATGCAATTACCCATGGCAACAAGCTCGACGCAAATAAGTCGGTAGTGATTACATTTACCAAAGAAGAAGACAAAATTGTTCTGACGGTTAAGGACGAAGGTCCCGGTTTTGACTATCAGCATATTCCCGATCCGACTTCTCCGGAAAATATCGAAAATATGAGCGGGCGGGGTGTCTTTTTGATGTCAAAACTTTCGGATAAAATTGAATTTGAAGATAATGGCAGTTTTGTCTGTATGACTTTCAAGCTTAAAAAGGCTTAATGGCGATACGCTTTTTTTCTGATGAGAATATAACTTTTCGGCTTCAAGGAAAACGAAACATTTCCAAATGGTTAGATCATGTTGCTGTGTGTGAAGGAAAAAGCACAGGCGTTTTGTGTTATAACTTTGTATCGGACGAAAAAATTCTTGAGATGAACAAAGCTTATTTGCAGCACAATTACCATACAGATATCATTACTTTTAACTATAACGAAGGAAATACAATATCTGGGGAAATGTATATCAGTACTGATACGGTTCGCTCCAATGCCGAAACCTTCCAAACAACTTTCCATAATGAATTGTTGCGTGTAATGGTGCACGGGCTTTTGCACCTTTGCGGATATAAAGACGAAACCGAAAAGGAACAGGCAATAATGCGTACTATGGAAGATAAGTATTTAGCTTCAATAGCTGAATTTATATAGGATTTCCGGCAAAAGATTAATTTGAAAATCATTTACCACTAAGAACGCTGAGGACACAAGACTTTAAAACTATGTATTTCTTTGTGAATTTAGTGCTCTTAGTGGTTACAATTACTTTTTCACTGCTTCATGCATCATCAAATCTTCAATCACTCTAGTCAATTCATCAATAGGCATTTTCCATGTCAAATATTCATGCATGCCATTGGGTTCATTTTGCCAGGTATTACTTCCGTCGGATTCAACCAATATACGGCCTTTCACTGTATTAAAATATGGTTCAACACCACAGACGGCAACCAGAACAGCTGTCTGATCCCAACTTTGCCGACCGTCAAAATCGCCCTGTCGCAAACATATGGTAAATGTTTCTTTTGCGGGAGTATTCTCTATATTGGATGCGATCAGACGTTTTCCGGTATGTATTTGCTCGCCTATTTCCCAACCGCTGAATACGATACGGGTTGGCCAAGTTTCGAATACAATTTTGGAAGCGACCGAGTCACAAAAGACATTAAACTCACGGCCTTTGGGAAAACCGCCAGCCATAGAAACCAAATGATTTACTTTTTTCTGAATCAATTGTTTGCCATCTAATTCGCTGTATTGATCGGCTGGTGATTGTAAGAGTGCAGCCACGTTGGTCAAAAACCCCACTGTTACGATTACAACAGATTGATCGGGTTCTCCGGCCAATATGCGCCGGTATGTTTGAACCGCATCGGGTGCTTCGCTGGTGCTGTTGTATTTATGCGGAAATTTAGCAGGAAGCGCTTCTGCCCATTTTTCTTGATGCCCATCGCTTAAATTTACTCCTTTTCTTGGCGCTCCCAAAGGAATACCGGAACGTCCAAAATAATGATTGATCACATCAATACACGGAATAGTATATTCATACATATTGGACGATACAGTTGCCAATATTTTGGCTTTTCCGCTGTCTGCCAATGCATGCAAGACAGTTAAAGCGCCGACATCATCATAATCGGGCCCCATATCTGTATCAAAAATAATGGATGTAGGAGATGTGGCAGAATTTTGCTTGCATGCTGAGATGCATAGTAATACGCTAACAATAAGAATAGTATAGAATAGTAACTTTTTCATATGATTATTTTTTAGGATTCATATTTGCTTTTCTTTATCAAGATATTTATGAACGTCATTGCGGAGAGGAACGACGAAGCAATCTTATAGCAATTAAAGAGATTGCTTCGCTAACGCTCGCAATGACGAACCATAATGAACTTTTTGACACATTCTTTAATTAACCAATCAACAGTTTCAAGCTCCGGCAGCGATAATTAATCCTAATCCGAGCAAGAAGAAGAAAAACATCGCATACAGATACTTATTGGTTCCTTCAGGAGCATCTTTAAACTCTTTCCAGATGAAAACACCCCAAAAAGCCGATACCAATGTTGCGCCTTGTCCCAATCCATAAGAAATGGCAGCTCCTGCCTTTCCTGCAGCGATTAGATTAAACGCATTTCCAAGTCCCCAGATCAATCCGCCCAAAATACCAACCAAATGGATTTTAAATGGCCCTTTGAAATATTCGCGATAGCTAACCGGAGAGCCTTCAAAAGGCTTCTTCATGACAATGGTATTGAAAATGAAATTGCTGGCAAAAATTCCACATGCGAATATAAACATGGCTGTGTATGGGGTCATTTTGCCGATTGCCGGATTGACAAAATTGTCCAGATCCATAGATGCAGCTACAAAACGGTAAAAGAACGACATCAACAGCCCGGCAATCAGGGAAATAATAATCCCTTTGGATGATACTTTTTTCGTTTTTACAGTTAATTTTTTATAAGCCAGCGCATTGAGAATGATGGCAACAGTGACCAATGCTACGCCACAAAATAACAACGTCGGGTTACCTTTTGCAGCTCCCATGTAATTAATAATCACACCAAGTACCAATGCCAACCCTATCCCAACAGGAAAGGCAACCGACATGCCGGCAATAGAGATAGCAGCCGAGAGCAAAATATTAGCAGCATTGAAAATAATACCACCCAAGAAAGCGCTACCAATGTTGCCCCATTCAGCCTGGCAAAGATCGGGCATAAAGCTACGCCCTTCAGATCCGAAACTTCCCAGCGTGAAAGCTGAGATTAACGAAAACAATAGAATTCCAATTACATAATCCCAATAAAAAAGCTCATAACGCCATGTTTTGCCTGCCAATTTCTGGGTATTTCCCCAAGAACCCCAGCAAAGCATGGTGATTACACAAAAAAGTATGGCTAACGGATAATTATTTACGATAAACATGACAATTGATAGTTTTAATTGATTTGGTTTTAACTAATAATGAACAATATGCAAATGGCAACATCGTGTACCATTTACCGTGCACCATGTACCTTTATTGGTGCATCTGCTTTTCAGGGTCATCCGAATAGATGATTGCTTCAGAAGCATTGACTGTTGCATCAGGGCGTGGATTAAGCCATTTAAATGTAACTTTGTGATTCCCTTTTGATAATTGATATTTCCATGTCAATTCATGACGGCGGGTGGTGTTATTTGCCGGCAAATTGGCAGTTTCCATCAATTGTCCATCCAAATATACTTCTACTTTGGCTACATAATTTTTATCATCACAACGGACTCCGCCTTTAATGACAAATCCGATTCCGTCAAAATTCAATTCGGGAGATTGATCGATGTTTTTGCGGATGCTGACCCGTTTGGTAGGAAAATGCCCTTCAAACGCTTTTTCGTAACGAACCGGCTTAGGTTGTTGGCATAAAATAGTTACTTGATCACCGTCCATTTTGCCGCCGTTTTTTTCAATGTTTTGAAGCGCATGCTTAAAACCCATTTGATAGGTTTTATTCAGGGAAATTGTGGTATAGGCAAAATCCATATCTTCCACTTCTTTCAAGTTTTTCATCCAATATGCAGGAATCTTGTTGTATCCGATGATTGTTCCCAAAATACCGCCTGCTGATGCCGGGTTGCAATCCGAATCTTGGCCGCAGCGGGTAGCGATATCAATGGTTTTGTAAAAATCTTTTTCGCCATAAAGCAACCCGATAACGATATAAGCGCTGTTAATTACCGCGTCGATATTGAACGGTACAAATACGCCATCCGGGCATCCAATATCCGAACTCCATTTTCTCTCACATTCAAACCATGTGCGTTTCCAATCATTGGGAAATTCCTTGTGCCAACGGATCACATCGTTCATACATTGATAAAAGGTACTTTGTTCCGGGATCGTTTTCAGGGCTTCAGTCACAACAAACTCTACATCGTCTGATACAAAAGCTAAGGAATACATAGCACCAACATACACTCCTCCATACCAGCCATCTCCGTAATTCATGATGTGTCCGATTTTATCGGATATTTCCGAAGCAGTATTAGGCATTCCAGGCGACATGAGTCCGGAATAGTCTGCTTCAATTTGATAATCGATATCATCGGCATGAGGATTATTGAGCCAATGGCCTGAAGCGGGCGGCATAATACCATTTAAAATGTTGTAACGTGCGGCTTGATTGGCATGCCAGAGTGAATATCCCGCTTTGGCAAAAGCCATTGCAAATGAATCGACCGGAGCGTCAAGCCCCAAACGATCGAATACATCAACAAAAGTTAAATCCATATAAACATCGTCATACAACCCCGGACTGTTTTCATAATACCATTTGATGCAGCCATCATTCCAATCGATAGGTGTGTAATCTTGGATCATCGTCCCATTGTATTTAAACTCGGTAGGCCCTCCATAAGTACATCCAATGGTTTGTCCTGCCCAACCGCCTTTGATTTTGTCCATTAGGATTTCTTTACTAAGCGTAGCCTGAACGGGTATCTTCGATGGTTTGTCACTTGTTGGCGCTGTTTGCTTGCAGGAAAGCAAAAGCAGGCTGACTATTGGTACAATTGCAATTATCTTTTTCATAGGTGAAGTTTTATTGAGAATTGATTTGGTTATTAAAAGCGTTTATTTGTAAAATTTATAATTCTTTCCGGTAAGGTGCTGAAGCTTGTGCTCCAATGCGTGTTACAGAAATCGAAGCTGCGCGGCAAGCAAATTTTACAGCCTCAGAGATGGCCTTTTCTTCCGATAAAGCAACAGCCAATGCACCGTTGAATACATCGCCGGCAGCGGTTGTGTCTATAGCTTTCACTTTTTCAGTGGGAACTTCTTCTTGAAAATCTTTGCTGTAAATCAATGCCCCTTTAGCTCCCAACGTGATGATGACATGTTGAACACCCATTGAGCAAATGGCTTGGGCAGCTTTGTGTGCAGATGCAGTGTCTGTAACATTTATACCGGAAATCATGCTGGCTTCGGTTTCGTTGGGTGTAAGAATGTTCACATATTGTAATAGTTCCTTGCTTAATGCGCATGCCGGCGCTGGATTCAAAATAACCGTTTTGCCTTTTTCATAAGCTATTTTAGCTACATATTCAATGGTTTCCATTGGAATTTCAAGCTGCATCAATACAATATCCGATTCTTCAATGGCATCGGCAGATTTTGCCAGATCGGCAGGAAGTAAATGTGCGTTAGCGCCCGAAGCCACTGCAATACAATTTTCGGCATGTGCGTCGACCGAGATTAAGGCTACACCCGATGGATGTTCTGTATCCGAAAAAACATACTTGGTATCTAATCCTTCGTCAATGAACAATTGTTTGGATTGTTGCCCAAAAATGTCAGTGCCCGTTTTGCATACGAATGTCACTTGTGCGCCCAGGCGAACTGCAGCCACTGCTTGATTAGCGCCTTTGCCGCCGGCATTCATGAAAAAAGTTCCACCCACTACCGTTTCTCCCGGGCGTGGCAATTTCTCTGTTTTAATCACCATATCGGTGTTGGTACTGCCTACTACCAATATCCTTTTTTTCATAGTTTCATAAATATTATAAATATACTTAAGGCAAATATATTATATATGATTTAAAAAATGCGTATTTTTAAGTTGAATTTTCTGTTATTTCTATTCTGAACATGCTTATAAACCAACAAGCGGATCAAATGTTATTATGATGGTAAGTAATCCTATAGGTATGAATTTAAAATGAGGTTATGAACAATTTTGCGAATAAATGTTAAAAAATTTTGCATTTTTTGCGAAATGATTTAGTTTTGTAGCCGTTGTAAATAAAAAATGTTTTAGATGCCAAAAACGCATTATCGGTATAATCCAGATTCACTGTCTTACACTCAAGTAAGAAAGAGCATCAGAAAGACGGTGATCCGTGTATTTACCTTTTTTACGGCTACTTTGCCATTGGCTATCTTATATTACTTTGTATATTCCTACTTTTTTGAAACGCCCAGAGAACGCATTTTAGCGCGTGAATTGGAGCAAGTAACCTTTAACTATAGGATGCTTTCCCAAAAGCTAGATCAAATGGAGGTCGTGCTGGAAGATATGCAACAACGGGATGATAATATTTATAGAACGGTTTTTGAAGCAGAGCCGATTCCACAATCTATGCGTCAGGCAGGGTTTGGTGGTGTAAATCGTTACGAAGCATTGGAAGGATATTCTAATTCGGATATTATGATTAATATCTCGAAACGGTTGGATAAAATCAGAAATCAAATAGTCATTCAATCAAAGTCTTATGAAGAGTTGATTGAAAAGGCGAAAAGCAAAGAAGAGATGTTGCTTAGCCGTCCGGCTATTATGCCTATATCTAATGAAGATTTAAAACGTACCGCTTCTGGTTTTGGAATGCGGATGCATCCTGTTTATCATACCGTAAAATTCCATGAGGGAATGGATTTTACCGCGCCTATTGGAACGGATGTTTATGCTACCGGTGACGGTGTAGTCGACGAAGTTTCTTCATCGAGTGCAGGTTTTGGGAAAAAAATAGTCATTGACCATGGCTTTGGCTACAAAACAGTATATGGGCACTTAAGTGATTTCAAAGTAATCAAAGGCCAAAAAATAAAACGCGGACAATTAATTGCTTTGTCTGGCAATACAGGTACATCTACAGGGCCGCATCTTCATTATGAAGTGCATAAAAACGGCAAAGTAGTAAATCCGGCGAATTATTATTTCCAAGATTTGACCCCGGAAGAATATGCCCGGATATTGGACTTAGCTAATGTTGGTAAATCTTTCGACTAACCTATAAGTTGATGGCATGGAAGAAGCTGCCAACACGGAAATCCCCGAAATTTTTGAAGATAATACAAGTATTGAAGCCGGTTCGTCTTCAAAATTATATTATAGTATTGGCGAGGTAGCTGAAATGTTTGATGTCAATACTTCGTTAATCCGTTTTTGGGAAAAGGAATTTGACATACTACAACCGAAAAAGAATAAAAAAGGCAATCGCTTTTTTACCCAACAAGACATAGACCATATTGCACTGATACATCACTACGTCAAAGAACGTGGCATGACATTAAAAGGTGCGCGTCAGAAACTTAAAGAAAACAAAGAGGATACGGAAAACACATTTCAGGTTGTGCAATCGCTAAAGCATATCCGGGCTATGCTTGCCGAAATAAAATCAAACATCGATAAATATTAGACTAACTTAACTCTCCTCACATAGAGGTTGTGTAAAAAGTTTATTTTATTGCGTCATTGCTGTAGAAGTCATCTAATTCGTTACATTCTTAACAGGTTCATGTTTGGCCACAAATTCGGGATCGATAATTACGCCCAACCCCGGCCCTGTGGGTACTTTCATTTTTCCATTTATAGCCTGCATGGGTGCAGTGGGACATTCGTAAGGTATGTTGGTGTTAAATCCTCTAAACTCATGATGCTGCACAGGATTTGGTAATGCCGAAACAAAAAGTGAGTTATAAAGAAATCCCAATCCTCCGCCAGACATGTGCGTTACACAGGTTTTTCCCATTGCTTGAGCCATCAGGGCAACCCTCATGGAACGGATAAATCCTCCGAAATAATAAGTATCCGGTTCAACGATGTCTACTCCGTCATTGGCTACTAACCAACGGAAATTGTATAAGTTTTGATCTTGTTCTCCATTGGCAATCGGTATGGTAAGCGTGTCAGCAACCTTTTTTATATCATCAAAATGGTAATACATTACAGGCTCTTCAAAATATCCGTATTTATATTCTTCCAATATCCTTCCTATTCTTATGGCATTTTCAACATCATAATAGCCGTTTGAGTCGGCATATAAGGCAAATTTATCGCCATAATATTCGCGTACCATAGGGATTAATTTTTCGGATTTACCCGGTATGCCGCTATAATGGATATCTTTTGTGTTGTCATACAAAAATCCTACTTTAATTTTTACTGCATCGACATCATACTTGGCAACTTCTTCCTTGATGCGTGCGAAATGTTCCTCAAGTGGCAATTCTCTAAATTCAGTGGCCATATAAAGGCCTATTTCAGGGTTACGTATTTCGCCGATTAGCTCTGCCATAGGCTTGTTAACCATTTTACCAAGCATATCTAATATGGCAAACTCAATGGTTGCTATAGGAATCCCAATTGCCAAACCGTTCAGCCTGAAATTGAATTTATAATTGTAAATTTTTTCCACAATAAGGTCTAATTCTCTGGCATCCTGACCAACAAAAAATGGTTGCACGTTTCTCAGGAATATCGGAAATAGGTTTGACATGGTGGGATGGGCAACCGAAATTCCCTCTGCTCCGTCTTCCGAACGGACACGGCACAAATACCCGCCTTTGTATCCAAGAAGTTCAATCGTTTTGATAATGACAGGCGAAGAGAAAAGGTTCTTTTTTAGAATAGGTTGTTTGAGTATCTCGTCGAGCTTGTCAAATTTGGCTTTAAGCGCATCGTTTTCATGAGATGATGGGCTGCTCGAAGTGCATGACAATAATGGCAAGCTGGCAGCAGCGACTCCTCCTGCTATGGCTGTGCTAAGAAATTGACGGCGGGTTGGTTTTTTCATGGTATAGTTCAAATATATGGTTGAGTAAATTTTGAATTCAAAATTTTAAGTTTATCTTAATAATTGATTATTGAATATTGCACATTGAATATTTTCAAATACATCATTCCTATATGATTAAAATCTATTAATGTGTAAATAATTATTGGAAATCATATCATATGGCTTTGGGGTTTCATTGATCATTAATCATTAAACCTTAATCATTAATTCTCGTTTCTTTCCTCATGATATAATCGTTCTTATAAAATCCTTCTCCAATGTATTCATCAACTGTGCGGTTGATCTGAAATCCCATTTTTTCGTAAAATCCGACAGCCAGATTGTCTCTATTTACATTTAATTCGATGTATGCTGCATCAGGAAATTGATCATGCACATATGTTTCTGCAGTTTGAACCAAAATTTTTCCTGCTCCGCTTCCTTGTGCTTCCGGAAGTACGTATATTTTTTCCAGAACAATACATTCTGCAGTTTTGGGATTAATCGATACAAATCCAGAAGGGCGGTCATCTACCGATGCAATGAAAAAAACATGATGCTCTTGCATTTGTTGTAGCAAGGATTCATCCGAATACATTTTCTCCAGCATGTACGACATTTGTTTCTCGGAAAGTATATCTGCATAAGTGACTTTCCAGGTGGGAATTGCGATATCGCGTATTAATGACAGGTCGGCGTGTGTGGCTTGACGAATGGTAGTCATAATTATTTTTGGGAGAGAGGCCTAAATCCGATTACTTTTTTTGATCCTTGTATTTCTTCAATTGTTCTTGAGTCAATACTTTTTCGTATGCCTTGTCGCGTTCAGCATATTGTTCTTTCATCTTTTCCACAACATAATCCTGGCCTTTGCCTTCTTCAACCACAGCATCCAATTGCTTAGCAAGCTCGATATTGATAGACATAATTTTTTGTTTCTGTGCTTCGCTTAGACCAACTTTCTTGTTCAACTGTTCCGTTTGGATTTCAGCTCTTTTTTCTGCTGAAAGAGATTCTTGGGCTGGCGCTACAATACAAACAGCCAGACATAACACAAATCCAATGATTAACCTTTTCATCTGTTAAAAATAAAATTTAACAAATATACAGATAATTGGTAATGATTACACGACTGTTGTGTCAATGATATTTTGTTGCTTTGGGACTAAAGCCCTGTCAGTAGTCGATAGACCTTGACCGGCTACGTCCCCGCCAGACCGATTCATTCGGGCAGGCGCCATTTACCATTAATCATTTATCATTAACCATTACCCTCATTATCGGGCTTTGCAGTAAACTCTTTTTCGTGCAAATATTCCGTTCGATAGATCTTAAATAAAAGGAAAAACAAATTAATTAATAACGGTCCGAAAATGATTCCCCAAAAACCAAATAAACTTAAGCCCATAATTACTCCCAATATGGTGACCAAAGGGTGTATATCGGCCATTATTTTTCCCAACAATGCACGAACAACGTTGTCCATACTTCCGACAATAACGCCGCCATAAATCAATAAGCCAATCCCTTGCCAGATGTTTCCTGTTACCAGTAAGTAAACTCCAAGAACTCCCCATATGGCCGTTGTGCCGATAATAGGAATGATGCTAAAAAATCCTGTAATAATCCCCCAAAATAGCGGATCGGAAATTCCAAATATCCAATAACCCAGAGATGCTACCATTCCCTGTGCAATCATAATAGCCGGTATTCCTACGGCATTTGATACAATCATACTTTGAACTTCTTTGATCAGGATCTTCAATGTATCGGGTTTAAATGGCATAACCCGTTTGATGTTTGTTTCCAATTTTCGTTGATTTACCAACATAAAATACAGGAAAAAAATCATCATAGCTAAATTAGCTACAAAGCTATAGGCTGTATTGAGCAATATCGAAGACTTTTCAATAATATTTTGCTGAAGTTGTTCAAGCATTTTATCGGAAAAAACTTCAAATCCGGTCAAATTTTTGATCTTGAGTCCCAAAGCACGTAATTCTTCCTGTATAGATACTGTGTGTAAATTGG
>JAVBPN010000206.1:0-10368 GCA_031549585.1 Bacteroidales bacterium | reverse complement strand
ACTAAGTAATTGAATATTGATAATCGAATATTGAATATTAATTTAAAGTTCATTGAATCAACATAATGTCAACACTCGAAAATGTCGATTATTTGAGCATGAGTATTTAATGTTGTAACATGTACCAGCATTTACAACAATCCGGATATAAAAACCGCCAAAATAGCTACCGGGACGATATAACGAATTAAGAAAAAGAAAAACCGGAGAAAAACGATTTTACGAGTTCCGTCATTGGTCAATTCTTTCACCATAATCCGTTTTTTCATTACCCATCCGACGTATATAGAAATTAACAGACCACCAATGGGTAAAAAGATGTTTGACGAAGTGAATTCCATCCAACCAAAGAAGTTCTTTCCAAAAAATGTCAATTCAGGAATAATACCTAAAGACAAAGAACATAAAATCCCAAGAATAAAAACAAAAATGGTGATCCATATGGTTGCGGTTATTCTTTTCACTTTCCATTCCTCCATACAATAAGATGCAACTACCTCAAGCAATGAAATAGTAGAAGTCAGTGCCGCAATACACAGCAAAATAAAAAAACAAGTGGAATAGATCATTCCTCCGGCCATTTGCTGAAAAACCGACGGTAAAGTAACAAAAACCAACCCCGGGCCTGAATCAGGGGCAATACCAAAGGCATATACAGCAGGAAAAATGGCGACACCTGCCAACAAAGCAATCAATGTATCCGCTCCGGCAATCATTCCCGCCGAATAGGTAATATCTTCCGTTCGTTTGATATATGATCCGTAAGTAATCATAACACCCATCCCCACACTCAATGAAAAGAATGCCTGTCCCATGGCAATCAACACTGAATTTCCGGTAATTTTTGAAAAATCAGGCTTAAGCAAAAAGGATAAGCCTTCCGAAGCGCCGGGTAATGTAACTGAACGAACACATAAAATGAGCAGCAATAGTAATAATACCGGCATTAATATTTTAGAGCACTTCTCAATACCTTTTTTCACACCCATCATCACAATGACCAGTGAAAAAATCAAAAAAACCAATTGATATAAAATTGGTTTGTAGCTTCCTTTAATAAAACTATTGAATTGTTGCTCCGGGTTTTGAGAGATTTTGCCACTCATGGAACGAATTGTATATTCAATCGTCCATCCTCCCACAGCGCTATAAAACGAAAGGATAAGAAAAGCAGTAATAATACCGAGTGCACCAATTAAATACCAATGTGTGCGAGGAGATAGTTTTCGAAAAGCTCTATACGCATTGCTCTGTGCCCAACGCCCGATCCCAAATTCGGAAAGCATTACCGGCAAACCGATTAGAACCACGCATGCCAAGTAAAGAAGAATAAACGCAGCTCCACCGTTTTGACCACATACGTAAGGGAAACGCCAAATATTCCCCAAGCCGATTGCCGAGCCTGCCGCTGCAGCAATAATGCCAAATTTGCCAGAAAAACTATCTCTCAAAATATTTAAAGTTTAAAATTTAAAATTTCGAGTTTTGGGATTCGAGCTTAGCGTATCTCCCGTTTTTTCAGCTGATACTTTATCGCTTCGGATCGATCAAAGGAAAAGAAACAATATTACCTAATTGATAAATTGCTTTTTGCCTACTGACAATCAATTCTTTATTGGCGCTTACCGAAACTTCTACGATTTGAGGAATGCGGTAATAAACAATATTTTTTGCTGATTGAGTCGTATTGATGGAAGGCGGAGCGCTTGCACTACCCATTTGGTAAGCGACTTCTTTTGCTCCGGCCGTATTTCTATTGACAATACCGGCACGATCTGAGAAATAAAACAGAACAGACGACATGCCCGGCTTGTCCGGCAAGTCAGAAAAAGTATAAATATAACGGCTTTCAACCTTAGCCCCATTGAATAATGACATCAATTGCTCTTCCTGTGCAGCTAATGATTGTAAAATCAGCTTCAAAGCTGCACCTTCGGGTTGATAATCGGTATTACCGGTCAGCACATCCAAACGGCTTTGCCTGATGTTAAATATCTGTGTAGCAGCTTCGCGAGCTTGCTCTTCGGTCGTTTTACCCGATACTTTGCGTTGCAGTACCGGAATACGGACAAAAGCCGTATCGGTAAGTATGGTCTTATAAAATGTATCTACCTTTTCTGTTGTCATCCCCTGTATCGCCGTATTCAGAAATTGCACATCCTCATTACCGCTTACAGAAAGGCTGCTATGCAAAACATTATCGGCTGTTACATCCATGATTAAGCCTTCACGGGTAAACCTGACCAACTTATCTATATTTTGCGGATAATCGACATATGATAAAACATACAAATGCTTGTTATCGGCTTCTGTTTGATCATTAATTTTTACACTTGCAATTTGCCACGACTCCGAATCTTTCATAGGCACATTCTGCAATCCCAACATTCGGTTGGCATACTCAGCATAAGGCCCTTTTTTGATCGTTGTTTTGACCAACTCCACCTCAAAATATAAACGTGTCTGGGGAAGGGCATACACCAATGCACTCGTCCCTATTGCCTGACCTTTATATGACGAAATAGTAGTTTCATTCTTTGTCGTTGCACATGATACCAACAATGTGGCGAATAAAACACCTGATAAAAACCTTATTTTCATAATTTTACATTTTTAAACTATATAATAAAAATTACTAAAAAATATGCCATGAGTATAATCATTATCAATGAATACGATTCTTACTCATGGCGATTTCATGGTCGATTATTTTTTTGTAATTCTTTGAATACTTTACCGATATATCGGATGATATCACCCGCAATCAAAGCTTGTTCACCTTCTTTACGAACAGCCTTATCTCCTGCTGTTCCATGTATCCACACTCCTGCACAAGCAGCCTTGCAAGGCGACCATCCTTGAGCCAACAAAGATACAATAATTCCTGTCAAAACATCACCGCTTCCTCCAGTGGCCATTCCCGGATTACCGGTTGTATTAAAAAAAGACCGGCCATCAGGCAAAGCAATACATGTATAAGCACCTTTCAGTACAATAATTATTCCAAAAGCTTTAGACATTTCTTTTTGCTTCAGGTAACGTTGATACGAATTAGGCGAATGCCCTGCCAAACGATCAAATTCTTTAGGATGAGGCGTGATGATCGTTTCAGAAGGAAGTAAATCCAACCAATCCTTATGTTCCGAAAGAATATTCAAAGCATCTGCATCAAGCACCAATGGAATATGGTTTTTCTTTGCTTCTATCAAAAGAAAATAAAGCATCTGTTGTGTATCTGATGATTTTCTAATGCCGGGGCCAACTGCTATTGCTGTATATTTTGATAAATCCGGAATTTGCGATAGATGCTCCGGATGAGAATCAAAAGACACGATGGCCTCAGGAGCGGATATTTGCATGATGTCTATTCCTTTGCATGGAATATGAGCAGTCGTTAATCCTGCACCGCTTCGCAAACAGGCTCTTACCGTCAATACTGCTGCTCCCATCATACCATAACTACCCGCCATGATACACGAATGCCCAAAATCGCCTTTATGTGCAAACTTTTTCCGCCAAGGAATGGAAATATCCTTTTCGCACAACATGTTTGTGGAAGATCCGGCCTGATTGATCCCTTCTGGCAATAGGCCAATATCAAGCACTATCCATTTCCCAACAAAATCAGCATTATCTGCAAAAAAGAAAGAAAGCTTGGGTTGTTGAAACGTAAGCGTTTCATGCGCCCGAATCACTGCTTCCGGATTGTTCTGTTCATTGCCTTCGCAAAATAGGCCAGAGGGGACATCTATACTGATAACCCTTGCCCCGCTACGATTAATATGCGCAACGATTTGTGCGACTAGACCATCCAACGGACGGGAGAGCCCAATACCAAACAAAGCGTCAATGACAATTGCATTGTGAGGAATATCAGGTAAATCAAGAGGCGATAATTGATATGGCAACACGCAAGAATCCCGTAAGCGCGAATAATTGACTTTCGCATCAGGGGATAATTGGCCAAAATCAGTCAATAAATAAACCTCTATGCCATAAGATTTTTCAAGCAGCATCCGGGCAATAGCCAACCCATCCCCACCATTATTTCCCGGACCGGAAAATATGTAAATTCGCTTATTGATAGAAATATGTTGAACTATCCAATCAACACAGGCCGACGCTGCCCGTTCCATTAAATCAACGGAAGAAACAGGTTCATTGGCTATTGTATAAGCATCTGCCTGTTTGATCTGACTTGGCGACAATATTTTCATAGAAATTCTATTCTACGTTGTAAATATAAACAATTTTGTGCAAAAATAGATCATATTGAGGTGATGCAAATTCAAATATAAAGCAAAGAACCATCTAAATTTTATACTTTTGTAGTTCTTTATTTTTTAACTTACGCCGGTTTAAATCTTATTCGCGTTCAATAAATTAAAAATGATCGAATTACTTCTTTCACAACGCATTCTCATCCTCGATGGCGCAATGGGCACCATGATACAGCCTTTGCTTCTTTCAGAAACAGATTTTCGCGGCGAACGGTTCAAAGACCATCCTATCGATCTACGTGGCAATAATGATTTATTGACACTTACACGACCTGATGTCATACGAAATATTCACGAGCAATATCTACAAGCTGGTGCAGATATTATCACTGCCAATACATTCAATTCAAACCGGTTATCTCAAAAAGACTATCAATTAGAGCACATTGCATACGAATTAAACAAAGAAGGCATTGCTTTAGCAAAATCGGTAGCCAAACAATACAGCACACCGGATAAACCTCGTTTTGTGGCCGGGACACTTGGCCCTACAGGAAAATCTGCATCTATGTCCCCCAATGTAAACGATCCGGCATATCGTTCCGTTACTTTCGACGATTTGGTTGAAATATATGCCGAACAAGCAAATGGATTGATAGATGGTGGAGCTGACATATTATTATGTGAAACGGTATTTGATACGCTTAATGTCAAAGCGGCTTTATTTGCCATTAATCAAGTATTTACCACTCGAGGCATACGGCTTCCTGTGATGGTTTCCGCAACCATCACCGATATTGCGGGCAGAACACTTTCGGGACAGACCATCGATGCGTTCCTTTATTCTGTGATGCACTTTCCGCTCATGAGTATCGGTATTAATTGCGCATTAGGAGCAAAACAAATGCGTCCTTATATAGAGGAACTATCACGCAAAGCGCCATTTCATGTGAGTGTACACCCCACTGCCGGATTACCCAATCAATTTGGCGGATACGATCAATCGCCCGAAGAAATGGCTACCATTATTAAAGATTTTATTGATCATGGATTTACCAATATTGTTGGTGGATGCTGCGGCACAACTCCGGCGCATATTCAACTATTCGCTCAAATAGCTAAGGGAGTTGTTCCACGTAACGTACCACAACGCTCTGATGCCTTATTGCTATCCGGCATGGAGCCTTTGGTTGTTGATGAAAGCACTAATTTCATGAATATAGGCGAACGGTGTAATGTTGCCGGTTCACGCAAGTTTGCGCGATTAATTCGTGAAGAAAATTTCGACGAAGCATTGAGTATCGCCCGAATACAAGCTGAAACAGGCGCTCAAGTCATTGATATCAATATGGACGATGCCATGCTCGACGCCAAGAGTTCTATGGTCAATTTTCTCAATCTGCTTTCATCTGAACCCGATATTGCACGCCTTCCGGTAATGGTTGATTCTTCAAAATGGGAAGTGCTCGAAGCAGGGTTGAAATGTTTGCAAGGTAAATCAATCGTCAATTCAATCAGTCTGAAAGAAGGCGAAGACGCTTTTCGTGAAAAAGCACGACTCATTCACGAATACGGTGCAGCAGTGGTTGTAATGGCTTTTGACGAACAAGGGCAAGCCACCAATTACGAACGCCGGATTGAAATATGTGCACGCGCCTATCGAATACTTACCGAAGAAGTGGGATTTCCTGCTGTGGATATTATTTTCGACCCCAATATTTTGACTATCGGCACAGGCATTGAAGAACACAACAATTTCGCAGTTGATTTTTTGCGATCTGTACATTGGATTAAAAATAACTTACCACATGCGCGTGTTAGCGGTGGTGTGAGCAATCTTTCATTCGCTTTTCGTGGAAATGATCCCCTCCGGGAAGCCATACATGCTGTATTTCTTTACTATGCGGTACGTGAAGGAATGGATATGGGCATCGTCAATGCTGGTGCATTGCCCGTATACGACGATATACCAAAAGATTTGTTGACGGCAATAGAAGACCTGATTTTTAACCGCCACATCGATGCAACGGAACGATTACTTGACATAGCCTCCGGACTGAAAGATTTAGGAACAAAGATCGAACATAATGTAAATCAATGGCGTGAATTACCATTGGCAGAACGCATCAAGCATTCAATAATCAAAGGGTTGACCGACTATATTGAAACAGATATGGAAGAAGCCCGGCAGCATTATGTTCCTACACTTTCAATTATAGAAGGTCCATTGATGGACGCCATGAATGAAGTGGGTGACCTATTCGGATCGGGTAAAATGTTTTTGCCGCAAGTGGTGAAAAGCGCCCGCGTGATGAAACGTGCGGTAGCATACTTACAGCCATTCATCGAGGCTGAGAAAGAAGCTGCAGGCAATGTAGAATCTGCCGGAAGAATATTATTGGCCACCGTCAAAGGCGATGTGCACGATATTGGCAAAAACATTGTGAGTGTTGTATTGGCTTGCAACAATTACGAAATCATTGATTTGGGCGTCATGGTACCTTGCGAAAAAATCATTTCTGCCGTGCACGAACACAAAGTCGACATCGTAGGCCTAAGCGGATTGATTACCCCTTCGCTCGACGAGATGATCCACGTAGCAAACGAAATGGAACGCAATGGTTTGACACAACCGCTGATGATTGGTGGAGCCACGACTTCTAAAATACATACAGCTGTTCGTATCACACCATCTTATAATCATCCGGTGGTATATGTCAAGGATGCTTCGCGAAGTGTAGGCGTTGCAGGCTCTTTGTTATCTAAAGACCCTATCTTCACCGAACAACTCAAGGGTGAATATCAACAGATACGGGAAAATTACGAAAAATCAGCATCATCCGTGCATCAGTTGACCATTGCTGAAGCTCGTAAAAATCATCTAAAAATCGATTGGGCAACAGAACCA
Organism: Bacteroidales bacterium; assembly: GCA_031549585.1. Classification (GTDB taxonomy): domain Bacteria; phylum Bacteroidota; class Bacteroidia; order Bacteroidales; family UBA4181; genus JAIRLS01. Next base: position 3,240 of record JAVBPN010000206.1, on the reverse strand, counting down.
CCGGTTAAACCAGCAATGTTGGGTATTCAAGAATGGCGCGATTATCCGCTTGAAGATATCCGCAAATATATCAATTGGACGTTTTTCTTTATGGTGTGGCAACTCAAAGGAAAATATCCGCAAATACTCGATCATCCTGAACATGGCGCGGAAGCCCGCAAACTTTTTGACGATGCCAATCAAATGCTGGATATCATCATTAGTCAAAAATTACTCTCTGCCAATGGCGTATTTGGTATCTTCCCAGCCAATTCGGTTGGAGATGACATTGAAGTCTATGGTGACGAAGCTCGCATACAAAGGCTTTGCACCTTTTATAATTTACGCAACCAAGTACAAAAGGAAGGCCAGCCAAACCTTTGTTTATCCGACTTTATCGCTCCGAAAGGCAGTTTACCCGATTATGTTGGCGTTTTTGCTGCCACCACCGGTCTTGGTGTGGATAAATTGGTAAAGGAATATGAAGCAAATGGTGACGATTATAATGCCATTATGGTCAAAGCCTTGTCTGACCGTTTGGCCGAAGCATTTGCTGAATTGGTACATTTAGAAGTCCGCCGCAAATATTGGGGATATGCACCGAACGAACAACTTCCATTGGAGAATTTGTTAAGCGAACGCTATCAAGGTATCCGTCCTGCACATGGCTATCCTGCATGTCCCGACCATTCCGAAAAGAATACGCTCTTTAACCTACTCCATGCCCGTGAGTTTGGCATGGAGCTCACCGAATCATTTGCCATGAAACCAGCTGCTACCGTCAGTGGATTGATATTTGCGCATCCGCAAAGCCATTATTTTTCTGTCGGAAAAATTGCAAAAGACCAGTTAGAGGATTACGCTCAGCGAAAAGGAGTGGCAGTAGAAGAGATTAAAAAGTGGATGCCGGGAAATATTTGATTGCTTAAGAGACCTAACAGGTCTTTAAGACCTGTTAGGTCTAATACAACTATTTCAAGCACTTTTTCAGGCTATCAATAAATACATCGGCATGCTCAGGCTTGAGCGTCAATGGAGGCAGTATCCTTAAAACATTCTTGTTGGACGATGCGCCCGTAAAAATCCGGTATTCGTTGATTAATTTAGTCCGCAGCGGAGCAACGGATTCGCTAAACTCCAAACCGAGCATCAAGCCCCGTCCACGAATTTCTTTTACTTGAGGAATGTTTTTGATTTGCTCAATGAGATAATCACCGGTTTTTAAAGCATTTTCGGTCAAATGCTCTTGCTCCATAACTTCCAATACAGCGATTGAAGCAGCACAAGCCAAATAACCGCCACCAAACGTAGTGCCCAACATACCAGACTTGGCTTCAAATTTCGGATGGATCAATACGCCTGCCACCGGAAATCCATTACCCATGCCTTTGGCCGTGGTAATAATATCCGGGCGAATCCCTGCAAATTGGTGTGCAAAAAATGCACCCGTACGTCCATATCCCGATTGAACTTCATCTAGGATTAAGACCGTATCATATTGGTCACATGCTTCACGCAATTGTTTTAAAAATTCCACATCCGGGCAATAAATACCAGCCAATCCTTGTATTCCTTCGATGATCACACTGGAAATATCACCTTGTGCCAATGCCTTTTTTACAGCTTGGATATCATTCAACGGTAAGTATACTACATGATCCCGACTGTTGATGGGTGCTGAAATACTTGGATTATCAGTTATGGCAAGTGTACCATGCGTACGGCCATGAAAAGCCGCACCAAAACTAATAATTTTCTTGCGTCCATTGCGAAATGATGCTAATTTAATAGCATTCTCATTGGCCTCAGCACCAGAATTACATAAAAACAGGTTATAATCGTCATAACCGGAAATCTGCCCCAATAATTTGGCTAATTCCGCTTGTTGCGGAATGATCACCGAATTGGAGTAAAAAGCAATTTTTTGCAATTGCTCGGTGATACGGCGCACATAAACAGGATGGCTGTGACCGATGGAAATTACTGCGTGGCCTCCGTAAAGGTCTAAATATTGGTTTCCATTTTTGTAATAAATATAACACCCCTCGCCCCTCACAGGCTCTATGGTGATAATGGAATAAACGTAAAATAAATTCATTGATATTTTAAATTTTAGAAAATGTTTTGTATCGTTTAAAAGTCGATACGAATAAAATTAATACTATCGTAATATGTATCTGACTTTATAAACGATTGCCCCTGTCAGAGGTAAAACCGCCGACAGGGCACGCACTATATATTTTTGTAAGGTTTTTCAATTTTTGATTTTTATGGATTTGCCGGCATCAATATGCCAATTACATAATTATTTTCATTGAAATATTTGCGGGCAGCATCTTTTATGTCTTTAGGCTTAACCGATTCAACGATTTTTTTGTATTCTTCAAGTGTCATCAACTTATCGCCCCGGTTATATAAATTTTCCAATACTTGATACCAATAACTATTTTCTTTCATCATGGTTTCCCGCTCACGGATCAAGGTTTCTTTCACTTTTTTCATATCCGTTTCGGTAGGTCCATTCTTTTTGATTTTATCGGCTTCTGCAAATACCGTGTTGATCAATTTATCTACATTTTCAGGCGCACATCCCCAACTAAAATCAAGCGAATAGCGAGGTTTCGGATATACGCTTACTGTTTCGCTCAATCTTACACCATAAACTCCGCCCTGTTCTTCACGCATGGTTTCTCGCAATTTGATGTTTAAAACATCCGACAGTATTGCTAAATCAATCCTATCTTGATATTTCCATTTGAAATCGCCCCTCATGGTGATGTTAACTCGACTTTGAGGTTCAGAATTATGATCATATTCAAATCTATTGATTCCTTTTGGAAAAACAGGAAGGACATTCCGCCATGTTTCTACACGGTTTTTGGATGGCAATCCTCCCAAGTATTGCTCAAGCAAAGGAATGATCTTGTCTACATCAAAGTTACCAACCATCACATATTTGAAATCGCCGGCATCTGCAAATCGGTCCTTAAATATGTATAGTGCATTGTCCAACCGAACACTATTTAACTGCCGTTCCGTAGGTATGGTCACTACCCGCGGGCTATTGCTGGAAACCACCTTATTGAGCGTGTCCATATATGCATATGTCGGATTAGCCCTCATGTTCAATACTTGATTCTGCAATTGAGACATCAGTGTATTGAAAGCCGTTTCGTCACGACGCACGTCCGTAAAATACATGTAGTTCAGTTGGAGCAAGGTTTCCAAATCTTTCGGTGCGGTAGATCCCCTCACGCCTTC
>JAVBPN010000305.1:0-4285 GCA_031549585.1 Bacteroidales bacterium | reverse complement strand
GTACCTACAATTTGATAAAAGGATTACGCGATGCTGATGCTGATGTTGATATATTAACCATTTCGCCCAGTAATCCCAATGATAAAATTATAGGAAATGACGATTTTATTAAAGCTGTACCCAATGATGCTGTAACACCTTTTACCTTTAGCCGTAACTACAGAAAGTATTTGAAAGAGCATACGCAATACGAATTATATCATGCGAATGCTTTATGGAGCGATCCCACCCATGCGACTCTGAAATATGCACGAGAGCAGTGTAAACCGTGTATCATTGCTCCGCATGGAATGTTGTATCCTCATGCACTGAAGATTTCGACTCTGAAAAAGAAGATAGCGCTAAGCCTTTTCCAGCACAAGGATCTGCAAAATGCAACCTGCCTACAAGCGACATGTTTGCAGGAATTACAGCATATTCGTAATTTCGGATTAAAGAATCCTGTTGCCATTGTGCCAAATTGTTTGAATATTAATCTTCCTAATATACCTCAAGGTCATATAAACGAAAAAAAACGGCTCGGTTTTATCGGTCGTATTCATCGGATTAAAAATATTGATGGTTTATTGAATGCATGGATAAAATTGAATGATTTGACCCGCAATGCCGAGTTATTGATTATAGGTAGCGGAGATGCAACATACGAGAGCGAAATGCGCCGACTTTTATCAGACAATCACATCAACAATGTATCGTTTACGGGGTTCTTGGTCGGTAAAGCGTTGGAAGAAACAATCCGATCACTTGATTATTTGGTTTTGCCCAGCCATTCCGAAAATTTCGGGATGGTAGTTCCCGAAGCTTTGATTATGGGTATTCCAGTGATTGCCACAAAAGGTACGCCATGGGAAGAATTAAACACTCATCATTGCGGTTGGTGGGTGGATAATGATATAGAAACATTGGCAATAACCATAGAAGCGGCTATTGATATTCCGGAATATAAGCGGCAGGAAATGGGGCAAAATGGAAAAAAATTGGTAGAAGGAAATTATTCAGTGAAAGTGGTTGCCAATAAGATGATCCGGCTATATAACTGGATTTTAAATGGAGGAGAAAAACCTGAATTCGTATATTAATGTTAATCAAAAATAAGATGAAGTTGTTTAAATGATTGTCCAAATAGCTCCTTGTTACATTAATTTAGATATCGAAACTGGCGGTGTTGCCAATGTTGTGCGACAGATATGTTTGGCGTTGAACGAACATCGAATAAAAACAATACTTATTTGTGGTAATACCGAATTAGGGAAAGAAGTAGCCCAATCACAAGTAATTCAATATTCTGATTATTTAACTATTTACATTGTTGCCCAAAAGTCACATCCTTTATTAGGCTCTTCAGACCCTATTCGTAAGGCACTGACTTCCATTGGATATATATCGGTCATGCATGTTCACACATGTTTTTCGGTTATTTGCGATGCGTCATTACAGTATGCATTCAGGAGTAAAATACCGTACATTTTTACACCACATGGTAAATTAAGCCCCGGCATGTTCGGACATCAGAAAATGATAAAACTTCCGTATTTTTACCTCAGGTTAAAAAAATATTTGAATAGAGTCACAGAAATAGTTGTTTGTTCACCCGATGAAGCGCAGTATGTAAGAGAATTGGGTGTGTTGGCTAAAATATCATCAATTTACAATGGCTACCAAAAGTCTAAAGCAAGCATGGTGAGCGAATCGATCAAGTTTGTAGCCTCTCAACCATACCTTCTTTTTTTGGGTTATTTGGAGCCGAGAAAACAACCAGACTTATTGATAAGAGCGTATAAGCAATCACAAGTATGTGGTAAATTCAAATTGGTTCTTGCCGGTCCCGATGCTTATGGTTTTAGTGATGAATTGCAGAGTTTGGTCTCTTCATTAGGATTGTCTAATGATGTGATTCTTACCGGAAGGGTATCTGGTTATGATAAATGGTGGTTGATAGAAAATTCAATTGGATTATTTCTCCCATCCATAGGTGAAGGATGGCCAGTTGTGCTTGCCGAAACTATCGGTGCCAAGGTTCCCATGGTAATATCGAAGTCATGTAATTTTAGTGAAATCAATCAATTGGGCTTAGGTATCGAAGTTGCCGATTTCTCGGAGTCATCATGGGCAGCAGCTATTAATAAATTGTGTTTTGATCATGAATTGTATACCGGATTTAAAAGGAATTTAACCACTCATTCGGCTGCATTTTCATGGACAGAAATCACTAAGCAATGGATTAATTTATACACGGGCATTATCAATGAAGCAACAACTTGATCAGGTGGTCAGATGGCCGTATTCACCAATGGACTATACGCGGAGGATAGCATGGGGTATTTTTAAATATACTCTATGGAAATTCTTGTGGCATCGGTTCTATTCCCTTCGAATGCTGTCCTTGCAATTGTTTGGCGCTGATGTTTCATTGAAAAGTATGGCGCATGGTTCAACCGATATTTTACGTCCTTGGGATGTTCATTTGGGTGAATATGTGGCTTTAGGGCCAAGAGTACGACTTTATAATTTGAATAAAATTTCAATAGGCGACCATACGGTTATTTCGCAGGATGCCTATTTGTGTGGGGGAACTCATGATTATACTGATGCTACCATGCCATTATTGAGGCGGGATATTGTTATAGGAAAGAATGTTTGGATTTGTGCCGGCGCCTTTATCGGGCCGGGGATCACAATTGGCGATGGCGCCGTAATTGGTGCTCGTGCAGTTGTGATGAAAGATGTGAAGGCTTGGACAGTGGTTAGTGGTAATCCGGCCCAATTCATTAAGAATAGAGAAATCAAAAAATAGGCATTTTTATGAGAATTTATTATTTAGATTATGCCAAAGCAATTGGAATTTTGGCAATCGTGATGTCGCATTGTTTCGCTTTTTTCCCTGAACTCAAATGGTTGCATTATGCTTTATGCAGTTTCCATGTTCCAATATTCTTTGTTGTTTCGGGCATGATTTCCGCACAATTTCCTGAAAAGTATGAGATTGATACATTAACTTTTGTAAAAAAACGATTTCGAGCATTGATTATTCCTTATATATTTTTTTCTTTGTTTAATACTATATTAAAACTCTCGGTTCTCTTTGCTACTCAAAAACTGACTTTGGAAATTTTTAATGCAGAAATGGAAGAATTATTTATTACCGGAAACGGTACTGTTTGGTTTTTGGTTACTTTATTTTTTGCAGAATTTTTATTTTTTGTGATAAGAAGATACAAAAGCGATATGGTGAATATAACTTCAATGTTAATATTATTTGGCCTATGCTTTTTCATAGGAAGTACAAGTAATCCGTTAGTCGTAGTGCTACTTCGTATTTTGTGTGCATATCCTTTGATTGTTATAGGTTATTATTTCTTGAAACCGGTGAATTCTTTATCAATGCTATCTAAATTTATTTGGGGAGGGATCAGTTTGGGTTTATGGATTATTCTTTTAGTAAATTTCCACTACCGTTATAGTTTTTTTGGTGCACAATTCGAGACCCCTTTAATTTCTATATTTGTTATGCTTACAGCTTCTTTTGGTATTATTTTGTTATTATCTGTGATAAAGAAAAAGATCAATTGGCTGGAATATCTTGGGAAAAACTCTCTACTCTATATGTTAATTCATCCTACAATTTTACTTTTTTATATTTATTTTTTAGCAGGAAAGTTTCAAATGTCATCAATAACACAGTATCTTGTTGCTACTGGACTCTTTATTTTTATAATACTTGCATGTATTCCAATTATTTGGCTAATAAATAACAAACTCCCTTTTTTGATTGGTCGATCAAACAAGTTTAAGAATAAAAATAATTCCAAATGATAAAATGCCATTAGACATAGCCGTCATCATCCTTACTTATAACGAGGAAATCCATATTCGCCGCTGCATTGAAAATGCGCGACATTTTGCCAAGCAAATATTTATTGTTGACTCGTATTCCACAGACCAAACTATTGCCATCGCCAAGGAATTAGGGGCTGAAGTATACCAAAACAAATGGGAGAACAATTATGCCAAGCAATTCAACTGGGGATTGGATCATTTGCCTATCCAAACGAAATGGGTGATGCGGATGGATGCCGATGAATACTTAACGGATGAACTGATTACGGAATTACATACCAAATGGCCAGCATTGGAACAGGATGTTACCGGCATCGTGCTGCCCTTGCGGCGTGTTTTTATGAACCGGCACATGAAACGTGGTGTCGGGAAGATATTATTGCTGCGGCTATTCAAATACGGTGTCGGGAGATGCGAGTCGCGCTGGATGGACGAGCATATCAGTTTG
>JAVBPN010000400.1:0-15590 GCA_031549585.1 Bacteroidales bacterium | reverse complement strand
TCAACTTACATTCACGCAATCCTATCTTACATCCACAAATTCGTATATTACATTCACACATTTGAACCTTACATCAGCGCAATTGAATCTTACATTCACGAATTTGTGTCAAGGTTATAGCTATTGCGTCCAAGCGGCTATAATTTGTGAACAATCGATACTTTATTTCATCAAGAACCGTATCGAAAACCTAACAGGTTTTTGAAACTTGTTAGGAAGAACTCAGACCTAACAAGTATTGTTTTCTTGTTAGGTCTTTTACACTTCACTGTCCTTTATCTGCAAACAATTGTTTATTGCCTGTGATTCATGTAAATTTGCATCTTTTTAAATGATCGCCCATAAGATGCAGATACGGGAAATATTAAAAAAGATATGGGGTAACATTTATGTTGCTCTAATCGTCCGGTTACTATTAGTAATGCTGATGTTCAGCATTTGCCGGATACTATTTTACCTATTTAATACTGACCTGTTTCCCGATATGTCTTTCGGGCATTTTCTCCACCTGATGCGAGGTGGATTGCAATTTGACCTCACAGCTACACTTTACACCAATGTTATTTTCATACTCGGGAATATTATTCCTTTCCGTTTTCGATACAAACGGCCATACCAAACAGCCATGAAATGGATTTTTGGCATCTGCAATGGAATTGCCCTATCCATGAATTGTATGGATATGATTTATTACCGATTTACATTGCGCCGCACCACATGGGCTGTCTTCCAAGAATTTTCCAATGATAAAGGTAATTTCCCGCTGATCGGGCAATTTTTTGTCGATTATTGGTATATCGCACTTATTTGTATTGCATTGATTGTATTATTAATGTGGCTTTACGGAAAAATAAAAATTGATCCGAAGCCATTGATTCAAAATAAGCTGATCTATTATCCTGTATGCACTGTGATGATGGCGTTATATTTGGGACTATTTATAGCCGGAGTGCGTGGCGGCTTTGCGCACAGCACCCGTCCGATAACCATTAGTAATGCAACGGTGTATACCAATAAACCGTTAGAAATAGGCATTGTGCTTAATACACCCTTTTCCTTATACAGGACTATTGAACGGGTCACATACAAACGCCTTGAATATTTCCAACCGGACGAGTTAGATGCTATTTACACCCCTGTGCATTTACCCAAAGATACGGTGTCTTTCCAGGCCAAGAATGTCGTAATACTTATTCTGGAAAGCATGAGTAAGGAAAACATCGGATCACTGAACCCGGACTTGGATCAGGGAAATTACAAAGGTTATACTCCTTTCCTTGACTCTCTGATCAGCAAAAGCTATACATTTAACCATTCGTTTGGCAATGGCTTGAAATCTATTGATGCGATGCCATCTATCTTGACCGGTGTCCCATCGTTTGTAGAGCCATATGTCTTATCTATTTATTCGAATAATACCATTAAAGGGATTGCCTCGTTATTAGCCGAAAAAGGTTATGACTGTTCGTTTTTTCACGGCGCACCCAATGGTTCTATGGGATTCGATTCCTTTGCAAAAATGGCTGGTTTTCAAAACTATTACGGCAAAAATGAATATGGAAATGATGCCAATTTTGACGGTATGTGGGGAATTTGGGATGAACCGTTTTTCCAATATTTTGCGCAAACACTCAATCAAAAACAAGAACCGTTTTTGGGAGCATTATTTTCTGTAAGTTCACATCATCCATTTGCTGTGCCACAACAGTATGAAGGAAAATTCCCAAAAGGAACGCAACCAATACATCAATGCATCGGATATACGGACATGGCGTTACGTAAATTTTTTGAAACAGCTTCACATATGCCATGGTTTGAAAACACATTGTTTGTGCTGGTAGCTGACCACACCAACCAATTGACTTATCCCAAAAGTCATACGGCTATAGGACCATTCACGATTCCCATTATTTTTTACGACCCGTCAGGAAAATTACAGGGCTTTGAGCCACAACACACCGCACAGCAAATTGATATTATGCCTACTGTGTTGAATTATTTACACTATGACAAACCTTATTTTGCTTTTGGATTTGATGCACTAAATAACGATCCTACCCAAAATAGATTTACCATCAATTACAACAATGGTATTTATCAGGTATACAAAGACCATTATGTGCTGCAAACACAAATGGACGAACCTATAGCACTTTATGACTACGACGCCGACCCGCTATTGACAAATAATCTTATGGAAGAACAACCGGAATTAGTGCAAGATTTGACAAAAATGTTCCATGCCTTTTTGCAGCAATATAATGACCGGTTGATTGATAATAATATGACGATAGAGTAGTTCGAGATAAAAATCCCTACAAGTGTTTTGGATCAGGGTTTTGTTACAGAATTAATAAACCGGGAAGTGGTTGTAAATTCGAAATGATTCCTTTTTGCCCAATGAATGAATTTTTGTAATCGTTTACGCATTTTTTCTCCTGAATTGTGTACTACATAAAATGGAAAATTATATTGGGTAATGTCTTCAAACTCCCAAGGATGAAAATAAACATTCAAATACTTATCTTTTTTGATTGTCCGCTTGCAAAGCCAACAATACAGCTTTAATGGTAGATTGTGAAAAGACAACCAAAATAAAGGAAAGCGAACAACTGGAGATACAGAAGCCGGCAGTTGCAGCAATCCGCCACTGTAAAAATATGTCCGCGACACCTTCAGGTTATTATATCTTCCGGGCAGGAAGGTAGGATTAATAGATGAATTATACTTATAACCGGCTTCAGCCATCACTTGATCAGAAACAGGCATCATGCGCGGCATTCGAAATCCATTAACTTGTGTTCCACTGATATTTTCTAATTCTTGCTTGGAAGCGGCTAAGTGTTCGGGCTGATATGCTGTATGGAAATATCCATGCGACGCTATTTCGTGCCCGTCGGCAACCATTCTTCGAATAACATCCGGTCGATGTGTCGCAAAATTCGCCGTACAATAAAATGTTGCTTGAATATTTTCCTCTTGTAACAGATCAAGGATTGTCTGTGTTCCATTGTAAGATACCTGCAATTGATGCTCAAAATCGATGTCTACTCCATATTCGAAAGGCATATCGAATTCTTCAATGTCAAAACTTAGCAGGATCATTGGATGTTAGAACTACGTACGATATAATTAGGACGGTATTTCGACTGCATAAACAATTTGCCAATATATATTCCAATAATTCCCAATATGCACAACTGCAATCCTCCCAAAAAAGCAATGGTAGCAATTAACGATGCCCAACCTGAAATAGGATGCCCATATATCAAGCTATAAATAATGTACGGAATATATAATATGGAACAAGCGGCGACAAAGAAACCCAAGTAAAGCGCTATATATAAAGGACGTACACTAAAAGAAGTAATACCTTGAAGGGCAAAACGGAACATTTTTTTAAGGGTATATTTGCTGGCACCAGCCACCCTTTTATTAGGCATATAATCAATACCATATTGTTTAAAGCCAATCCATTTGACCAATCCGCGCATAAACAAATCGTTTTCCTTAAGCGAAATAATCATATTAGCAGCTTTCCGATCCAGCAAACGAAAGTCCGCAGCGCCTTGCTCCAATTCAATATCTGACAAAGCATTGAGCAACTTATAAAACATTTTTGATGTCTTCCGCTTCATTGCTGATAAATCTTTGTCTTCCATCCGGCTGGTATATACCACATCGTACCCCTCTTCCCATTTTTTCAACATTTCAGGCAATAATTCCGGCGGATGCTGCATATCGGCATCCAAACTGATCAAGCAATCGCCCCTTGAAAAATCTAACCCGGCTTTCAATGCGTTTTGATGTCCAAAATTCCGCGAAAATTCAATGAAATATAAATTCGGATGGGTTGTCGTTAAATCCTTAATACGTTGCAATGTTTGGTCAGAACTTCCATCATCAACGGCAATAATTTCGTAATCGTAATCAACGCTCGCCATGACCTTTTCCAATGCATCAATCATCAATGAAATTCCTTCTTCCTCGTTGTAACAACACAGAATAATGGAAACCTTCTTTTTATGCATTTGGGGGTAAGGCATGTTATTTCAATCGCAATAAAAAATGTTTTTTAATGCACATGATTTAACAGACACAAAACCTATTAAATCACACACTATAAAATTAAAACGGCAAATGTACAAAATTTAAACCAACTAAGACCTTTTACCTGATGCACAATCACGCACGCCCTTCAATAATTCTTCTGAATACACTTTAGCCGATTCAGAATATATCGTAACTTTGTTTCAAATCTAGTTCAATCCACAATACACTTAATATGAATTTACTTTATTTCGTTACTGGAAACAAAACAAACCTTCATGCACAATGTTACTTTTCCATTTTATCCTTTCTCGCAAAAGGGCAAATTGATGAGGTATTCGTTTATACAGATTTTCCTGATTTCTATCAAGGTTTGAAAGATAAAGTGCAAGTAAGGAATCTAACAAAAGAACAGATTATTGAATGGAAAGGGCCTGCCGACAATTTTTTCCGGATGAAGTTAAAATTGTTAGAGGACTATTGTAAACAGCAAAATACACCCAAACCATTCATATACATAGATACAGATACCTTTTTATATCAGCCTTTGGACGATATCATTGCCAAACTCAACGAAGGACATGCCTTGATGCATCGAAAAGAATGCTTGATGCGAAAGAAAAAGCACTCTGCCCTCCGAATGTATAAGAAAATCAGAAATCAGAATCTTGCAGGGATTACCGTTACCGACAATCATTATATGTGGAATGCCGGATTGATTGCACTTCCTAAAGATCGCCAAGCTGAAACGATTGGTCAAATGTTAGCTGTTTGCGATGCAATTAACCAATTGGGTGTAAGGCACTTTTTAGTAGAACAATGTTCGGTATCGCTGACATTGAATGAATATTTTGATTTACTGCCCGCTGAAAATACCGTTGCTCATTATTGGTCAACCAAAAATGAATGGGATCCTGTGATTGCCGACTTTTTATTACACATTCACATGCACAATCTCACTTTAGATGAAAGCATTGAGCTAATGAAATCATTTGATTTTCAGAAAGAGCCAACAAGCAAGGTAAAAAATGATACGCAAATAAGACTGATCCGCTTGATTAAAAAATGGTTTCCGGATAAAGATAAACAGTGGATCATGTAACATTCTTTATTACATTTTATATTGATATCCAACAGAACCGATTAGCAGACCACACCAATAAATAAAGCAAATCAACGTTATACATTCAGCGTAAATTTACGCATTGAATTGATTTGTGAGAAAAAACTTTTGGTAGAGGAATAGAACAATATATGACGATTCCGAACTAAAAATCGAAAAAGTTTTAACCCCAACGATTTTGTTTTAGCCTGATTAACAGCTTCCTTCATCTGTTGAAAAAATGACTGATAGCGTATATTCGGCACCGATAAAATCACATTTAACCATTGTTCTAAGACCTCTAACCGATCATGCCTACTTTTTACTTTAGATAAAGAAGGATGTGTAGCATTACTCTGATGCCGCCGATGGTGTACCAAAATACGGTCAATATATGTAACGCTTCCATCATTCAACGCATGAAGGCCAAGATAGTGATCATAGCTTGTATTAGGTGGTAAGGGAAAATAAGCGGATAAGAGCGTCCGTTTGAAAAGAGTCGTATGTCCCCATATAAAATTAATCAACGTAATCCATCTCGGGTCACTCCCACAGCATGGACGGGCATGATCCATAGATGTTTTATGCATAGAAATACCATGCTCGTCAATTACCGACGATTTTGCATAAATAAGAGTATGATCGCCGATATGTTCCACTAAAACAGCAATCTTATCTTTTTCCCAAATATCATCCTGATCAGATATGGCAATAAAATCACCGCTACACAATGATAAAGCCTTCTCAAAATTCTTTGACAACCCTAAATTTTCTTCGTTGACAAACAAATGAATGCATGAATATTGATCAGCATAGCGCTGCAATATCTGGACGGTATCGTCTTTCGAACAGTCGTCTACTGCTACAATTTCTATATGTGGATATGTTTGGTTTACTATGCTTTCTAATTGTTGCTCCAAGAAGCGTTCTCCATTATATGTGCACAATGCAATAGAAACCAACGGTAAATCGCCAATAGATCGTTCCATAAAGGGTATTAAGAGATGATCGTCTTACTGCAAAAATAGGAAAATTAATGTGTAATCTTTAATTATTGAAAATGCAAATCAGTTTTTACTGATCTATTCACAACAAACATATCCGGAACTAATGGTATCATCAGTTGAATTGGACGCTGATCGGTTCTATCAGTTATAATCCACCCGTCATCACTAATTTGATAATGTGTTAATTCCGGGAAATCGGCACGTGTAAGGCTTTGGATTACTCCGATTACTCTTTGCGCTGAATCATACCTTGGCCGGCGATCGTCTTCCGGTTGATAGGTTGGTATAATATTAGCCTTGATAAAATTACCATAACGATCTATATGAATACGAAAGATTGGCGCTAAACCGTTTACTCCAGCCACGTTCACCTTGCTATATGTACTGAAATTTCCCATACTATATGCAATAAACCGGTTTTGGTATATTTCGACAGCACGTGTTACGTGAGGCCCATGTCCTAGTAATACATCGCCTCCGGCTTCGATCATCTTATGTGCAAACTCGTACACATTACCCCGATTCTCGCCGACAAAACTCTCTGTTTTCCGGGTTACATGCTGATATGTTTTTCCTTCTGCACCGGCATGAAAAGAAACAATCACAATATCGCAACTGTCTTTCAACTGACGCACAATTTCTTGGGCTGCCGGAATATCTTTAACATCAACTGTGCTTGAATTGGGCGCAAACGCACAAAATCCATATTTAATACCGTCCTTGACAAAAGTTACCGTTGGATGAGTAACTAATCCGGCATAAAGGATATTTTTCTCATCCAAAATCTCTGTAGTCGATTTTCGTCCTACTTCTCCGAAATCTCCCATATGGTTGTTGGCGATGCTCAACAGATTAAACCCTGCTCCGACCAAGCAATCTGCATAAGCAGCCGGCATGCCAAACGTATAGCAAATTTCAGGATTATTACATTTTTTAGAACCGCTCAGGGAACGGATCAACGCACCCTCCAAATTACCAAAGAGTATATCGGCATTCTGAAAATACGGCGTCACATAAGCAAATGAAAGACTACAATTGTTGTCGGGCGGAAGGTTTTTCCCATCGGGATACATCGTACCCATCATGATATCGCCTACTGCAACTATTTGGATGGTGTCTTTCGCATTTATATCCACGATATGGCCTATAAAAAAGACACAAAACAGCGTACACAAGTATTTCATTCAAATAATAAATCTATAATCCCACAAAATTTTCAAGTTCGCAAGATATGAATCTTTAGTGGTATTATATAACAGATAAAACAACCGATGCCGCTTTGTCGGAAGGCATCATATCTCCGGGCTTTAGCTGCATCAAATATTGCCAGGTTTCTTCTACTTGCGCTTGCGATTTTTCCGGATTCTGCATTAAATCAAGGACTTTAGGCGTGATCAATGGCTCGCGGCAATTTTCCAATACAAATTCGGGAATAATAAATTTGTCAGCCAATATATTGATTAGATTGGCATACTTAGTTCCTGCAAAATGCTTCAATATTTTATTGGTGACATATCCAAACTTATACGTGATCACATGAGGTACACGACACGCTGTCAACTCCAACGACACTGTTCCCGAAGCGGCAAGGGCAAACACACTTGCTTGAAACGCGCTATATCGTTCGTATTGCCCCAAAACAATGCGGTGAGGCACTTCCAAATCGGCAAATGCCACCTCCACTTCTCCGGCAATAGCTGCTACCGAAGGAATAACCAAAAATAAATCGGGGTACGTTTTGACTACTTGCCTAATTACCTGCTTAAAAATGGGTATCAACCTGCTGATTTCACTATGACGGCTTCCGGGCAATACGGAAATCAAGGTACATTGTTCCGGTATATTATATTTTGCTTTAAAAGCAGGAATATCATTATTCAAATTGGCCGTGTTCTCAATAACCGGATGGCCTACGAACGTACATCGCAAGCCATATTTCTCGAAATAAGGCGGTTCGTAAGGCAAAAGCGTCATTAGCCGGTCAGTAAGGCGGGCAACAGTTTTCGCCCGTCCCTTTTTCCAAGCCCACACTTGAGGCGCAACATAATGCACTTTGGGAATATCAATTCCGGCTTTTTTCAACCGGTTAAGAACCTGATGAACAAACCCCCAACTATCCACCGTCACCAACACATCGGGACGGCGCTGTTCTATATCTGCAACTACTTGTTTCATCCGGCGCATCACAAGCGGCAATTTGGGAACGACTTCACGGATTCCCATTACAGATATTTCTGAAATATCGAATAAACTTTTGAATCCCAAAGCAGCCATCGTTTCACCACCCATTCCGGCAAATTGCACATCAGGCCGCTGCTTCTGCAAAGCCTGCATGAGCCGCGATGCCAAAATATCGCCCGAAGGTTCGCCCGCTATGATGTATATATTCAAAGTTTAAATTTAAGGTTTATGTTTCTTGGCTCGCTTTTTAACCAAACACTAAATCACAATTCCGTTCTATATCGTCAATTTGCGCTCCTAACTTTTGATAAAACGCAACAGCCGGATGGTTCCAATTAGATACCTGCCAACGAAGTTTATGGCATCCTGAGCCTTTAGCTACTTTGATCACCTCGTTCATCAGTTTTGTGCCGATTCCACTGGCACGATATGCCGGACTTACATATAAATCATCCATGTACAAAGACTTGCCAACAAAGGTATAATAGCAAAAAAACCACGTAACATAACCAATGATTTGCTTATCCAAAGTTTCAGCAACAAAACCATTGACCATGTCTTTTTCAGCCATCATCCGCTCCACAGAATTGACCATTCTTTCAGAGATATTTTGAAATCCGGCAAATTCACGAAATAAGGCAACGATTTGGGAAAAATCTTGTTCTTCGATTTTCCGTATAATCACGTCTTCTGTCATTGCTTATATCTTCATCCCAATAATGAAAATCCCAGATTCGTCAGCCATCTTAATGACTGCTTCCCGTTCGATCATAAGAATACCTCCGGCTTCTACTGCAATACCTTTAATGCCGTATTTTTTCAATTGCTCGATCGTTTGTAAACCTATAGCCGGCAAATCGACACGCATATCTTGCCCCGGTTTCAATATTTTGACCATTACAGGAGCTTTCCCTTCTTTCCTGACAGTTGCTGCACGCGAAAGCATCATATCTGTCCCTTCGATTGCTTCTACAGCCAACACCATACCTTCCTGAACCACAACAGCCTGGCCTACATCAACTGCGCCTAAAGCCTTAGCTACAGTAATTCCGCGCATTATGTCGTCCATATCTTCGGCAGAAGGTTTCACTTTTCCGTAAAGGCCTTCCGAAAAGAGCATTTCAGGAACAACTTCTTCAATCCCAACTACTTTAAATCCATGATTTTCGATCTCATCCATCACAGCGCGAAACATACCATCATCACTCATTTTCTTAACGGCTAATTTCGCCAAAATTTTCATTCCACCCCAATCGGGAATCATTTCCTTTAAGGACGGACGTTTAATACCACCGGCTAATACAATGCGATATACATCGTTTTTTTTGAATGTTTTTAGCATTTTGCCGGCTTCACCAATTTTTGCAAAAGTGTGGGGCGCATCTTTCAACTGTTCTTCCGAAGCAAAAGGTTCTATACCGATTACAAAAATCTCCATCCCATGCTTATTACAATATTTGATGATCTCAACAGGCATCATTCCGCCGCCGGCGATCATTCCTATTTTTTTGTTTTCTGACATCTTTTTTAATTTAAAATTTCAAGTTGTGAGTTTCTGGATTCTATTCCCTTTTTTTACTTTTGACCTTACACCCAAATACCCACTCTTTATTTAAATCATATTTCTCTAACTTGAAAAACTTTTCCGCTTTTTAAGTTAGCTTAAAGACCTCCCAAAACAACAATCGGCAACAATGTATTTGCATTGTTGCCGACTGCTCTATTGGATAAGCCTAACTAAAGTTATAAAAGTCACCTTATTCTTCGGTTTTAGAATCCAATTCCTTTTGAGGATTGGCTGTGCCGGATTCATCTTTGGTGGCTTTTTTAAATTCTTTCATCCCTTGCCCCAAACCTTTCATTAGTTCGGGAATTTTTTTCCCTCCGAATAAAAGCAATAAAGCAACAACTATGATAACGGCCTGCCATGGGCCAATTACTCCTAACAAAACAAAAAGATTCATAACAAAGCTATTTGATAAATATTTATGACAAAGATAGTGATTATATGAATGAAAAGGATAAAAAAAGTATTTATCTCTTATTTTTTTATTTACTATTCAAATAATTTAATGATATCGTTCCCATTGGCATATAACAATAAGCCCAATAAAATGACCATTCCTGTTATTTGTGCATATTCCAAAAACTTATCGCTGGGCTTGCGTCCTGTGATCATTTCGTAAAGAAGGAACATCACATGCCCGCCATCAAGCGCAGGAATCGGGAGGATATTCATGAAAGCAAGAATGATAGAAAGGAACGCGGTTAACATCCAGAAGTCGTGCCAATCCCAAGTTGGAGGAAAGATATTACCAATAGCGATAAATCCACCAACTTCACGTGCACCTTCTTTAGTAAAGATAAGCCCCAAATTGCTGACATAATTGGATAACGTTTTCACGCCCAATTGAATGCCTGCAGGAATTGATTGCCAAAATGTATAAGAAATGTGGTTTCCGCCCAACAACGCAAACGCAGATTTAGGGGCAATGCCAATTTTGCCATTTTCCGCCACTAAAACCGAGAAATGGAGTGTGTCGCTGCCACGTACTACCGCTAATGGCATTTCTTTATCAGCGTATTTTGGTATCCGGGTAAGCACATCAACGTAATTCTCGGTAATCGTATCGTTAATAGATACGATTAAATCGCCTTTCTTTACGCCAACTTTTTCCGCAGGGGTTTTAGTCAGCACCGAATCAACGATAAAAGGGAAATTAAATGTAGAAAATGCGGTCTTTTTACTTTTTTCCAGATACTGTGCACGCAAATTATCCGGCATCTGTAGAGTCATCTGTTGTCCATCCCGCTCTATAGTCACTTCACGGGCTTGCTCCAAAACAATTTTATTATTTAGCTCACCAATATTCTCATATTGCAGTCCATCTGCCGCAATAATCTTATCGCCATTTTGAAATCCGTTATCTAATGCAGCTTTACAAAATATCATTCCGTATTTGGCATGACTGACCGGCACTTCGTCCCGTCCCCACACGAAACAAATCAACGAATATATGACCAATGCCAAAACAAAATTGACCGTTACGCCTCCAATCATGATTAATAGACGTTGCCACGTGGGTTTTGAACGAAATTCCCATGGCTGAGGCGGCTGCGCCATTTGCTCTTTATCCATCGACTCATCGATCATTCCTGATATTTTCACGTATCCGCCCAAAGGCAACCAACCAATGCCATATTCCGTTTCGCCTTTTTTGATTTTAAATAATGAGAACCACGGATCAAAGAACAAATAGAATTTTTCGACACGGGTTTTAAATAGTTTGGCAAAAAGAAAATGCCCCATCTCGTGCGCTACGATTAAGATAGAAAGGCTAAGAACGAACTGCGAGGCTTTGATAAGTATCTCCATGTATATTTTTGACTTTTAATTTTCGGTTTTTACTACTAATACCAACAATAAATATTTTTAAAATTGATTATATCGAATGTCCAAATATATTGTTTTTATCTATTATTCGAGGTGAATGGCAAATAATCATACTGATTACTATCTGGTTTGAGCTAAAACGCACAAAGTAAATAATTTTAAATTTAAAATTTAAAACTTTGAATCACTTCCTGATGGGTTTGCTGCAAATCATCCAATGTCGGTTGGGTAATGTGCGGTATTGTTTGCATGGCTTGTTCGATTAACTTGGGAATATCTATAAATCCAATGCGATGGCTCAAAAATGCATCAATAGCCACTTCATTCGCCGCGTTCATTATACAAGGCATATTACCACCCTTTTCTAAAGCCGAATAAGCAAGTTGAAGAGCCGGAAATTTATGCATATCAGGCGCTTCAAATGTAAAAGAACCATACTGCTTGAAGTCTATCCGCGGAAAATCAGATTTTAAACGTTGCGGATAGGATAAAGCATATTGAATAGGGACTTTCATATCAGGAACTCCCAGTTGTGCTTTAACAGACCCATCGGCAAACTGCACCATTGAATGAATCACCGACTGCGGATGAACCAACACTTCGATCCGTGCTGCCGGTACACCGAAGAGCCAACGCGCCTCAATTACCTCCAATCCTTTATTCATCATGGTAGCCGAGTCAATGGTAATCTTAGCGCCCATGTTCCATGATGGGTGTTTTAACGCCTCTTCTACAGTGACACTTTTCAACTCTTCCGCTGTTTTCTTTCTAAAAGGGCCTCCAGAAGCAGTTAAAATGATTTTTTCTATCGGATTCTGAGATTCGCCTTGCAGGCATTGAAAAATAGCCGAATGTTCCGAATCAACAGGAAGAAGAGCCGCCTGATATTTTTCTGCAAGCTTTGTAATGATCTCCCCGCCCACTACCAATGTCTCTTTATTGGCCAAAGCAATAGCTTTTCCTGCTTCTATTGCTTTTACTGTTGGTTGTAATCCACTGTATCCAACCATTGCAGTGACCACCATATCAACTGATGGCAATGATGCTACTTGGGCAATTGCATCATATCCGGCAAATATTTTAATCGGATAAGCTGCCAATGCATCTTTCAATAGCGAATAATGCTTTTCGTTGCCAATAACCACACAATTTGGTTGAAAACGAATGGCTTGGTCAATCAAAAGCGCCGCATTATTATTTGCGGTCAACGTTTCTACTTCAAAAAGTTCAGGATGAGCAGCAATTACTTCAAGCGTTTGCGTACCGATTGACCCGGTGGATCCAAGAATCGCTATTTTTCTCTTCATATCCCGTCAAAAAACAATATAATCCTTTGGATCAATAGGCTTTCCGTTCTGCCATATTTCTAAATGCAGATGCGGCCCGGTAGTCAATTCTCCCGAATTTCCGACAATTGCTATGGCATCTCCGGCATTTACCTTATCTCCAGCTTTTTTCAACAGGTTTGAATTGTGTTTATATATAGATAAAATATTCGCTCCGTGCTGTATTTCAATAACATAACCGGTATCGAGTGTCCATGTTGCCATAATTACCGTGCCGTCTAAAACCGATTTAACCACTTCGCTGGGAGGCGCAACGACATCTACGCCAAAATGGCCACTATTTGCATCAAATTCATTCACCACAATCCCTGCCAGTGGCTTAAAGAAATGCATTTTCGAAATGGATGATTCGATAACCGGTACCGAGCTGGCAGTATAATTAAATCGCTCCTCTGCCTCAACCTCTTGACGCAAAAGTGAATCCTGCACTGACCGGCTAAATGTTATATTTCTATAGTCATTACCCAAGTTATCCATTTGCGTATCGGTTATTTCCGGCTCACGGCCAGCAATAATAGCATTGAGCATATTAAAATACTTGTCGCGCAATTGTATTTCGTATTCCAATGAATCCATACGCATGATATTGGTAACCAATTCACGGCGCATAGCTTCGGTAGGATAACCCGGAACCAATTCCCTGATGGGCGTATACATGACCAACGCCATTGATCCGCCAACCAACAATATAAACAAAGTCCCCGCCAACGACAATACGTTCATAAGGGTAAAACGCAAATGCCAGACTTCTTCAAAAGTACTGTCATTGAAAAATACCAGACGGTAAGTATGCTTTAACTGTCGAAACAGTTTTCTTTTTTTCTTTTGGGGGATTTCCGTCATACCGTTTTTTGAATCGACAAAGATAATACATAAGTAATGAATTCGACCACGATTTTATATCGAAATGATTGTATAAATCTTGGTCTTTAGACAAAAATACCTACTTTTGTATGATAATAAATCGTTCACAATTCTGCAAAAAACGAACCAAAATGGCTGGAAAAAAATTCAGAAAATTAACCACGCAAGAAATAGCCATCCTCAAAGAACAAGCCTGTAAATGTGAAGAATGGGATAAAATCGAAGTAGCGTCAAATTTTTCTACGCAATATATCAGAAACAGTAATTTCTCAGGAAATATCCGCATTGGAATATTTGAAAAGGAGGTCACTTTCTTTGGAGGCGTAAAAAAACATACGGGCATTTTCAATGCGACCATTCATAATTGTAGCATTGGAAATAATGTATATATCGGACAGATCAGGAATTATATCGCCAATTACCACATCGAGGATGATGTGGTAATTGAAAACGTTGATTTATTGGCAGTAGATGGCGTAACCAGCTTTGGAAATGGCACACCAATAAGCGTTCTGAATGAAATGGGAGGCCGGGAAGTCATTATTTATGATCATTTATCGGCACATTTCGCTTATATATTGGCTTTATATCGCCATAAACCGGATGTAATTGACAAGATCAACCGGATGATTATGGATTATGCCAAATCTGTTTCGTCTGATATGGGTACGGTCAGCCACCATTCGCGTTTAACCAATTGCCGCACATTGAGAAATTTACGCATTGGCGCACATAGCATACTCGATGGCATTTACCGCGTCACTGACGGAACAATTAATAGTTGCGCAGAAGCTCCTACCCACTTTGGGCCAGGCGTAATTGCCGAACATTTTATTGCTTGTACCGGATCGGATGTTACTGATGGTGCGGAAATTGCTCACACATTTGTCGGGCAGGGATGTCTGTTAGGCAAGCAATACTCGGCCGAAAACTCGTTATTTTTTGCCAATTGCCAAGGATTGCACGGAGAAGCCTGCGCGATATTTGCCGGGCCATATACCGTAACTCACCATAAATCAACATTACTGATTGCCGGGTTTTATTCGTTTTTGAACGCAGGAAGCGGATCAAACCAGAGTAACCACATGTATAAACTCGGTCCGATACATCAAGGGATCGTAGAACGGGGGTCAAAAACCACCAGCGACTCGTATATTCTGTGGCCAGCTAAAATTGGCCCGTTTACTTTAGTTATGGGTAGGCACTACAAGCATTCCGACACATCAGATATGCCTTTTTCATATTTGATTGAAAGTGGTGACGACAGCGTGTTAGTACCCGGAGCAGCTTTACGGAGTGTCGGTACAGTCCGCGATGCACAAAAATGGCCTAAACGTGATAAACGAACCGACCCAAACAAACTTGATTGCATCAATTTTAACTTGTTGAGCCCTTTCTCTATTTGGAGAATGATAAAAGCGCAAGACATTTTGAATATGTTGAAGAAAATATCGGGGGAAACTTCTGATTTTTATTCATACCAAAGTGCTAAAGTTAAGCCCAGCTCATTGGAAAACGGGTTGAAATTATACGAAATAGGGATCAATAAATTCTTAGGAAACTCACTAATCAAAAGGCTTGAAGAAACAAATTTCAAGAGTGATGCAGAAATACAAGCCCGCTTACAACCAGACACACCAATAGGT
>JAVBPN010000339.1:0-13569 GCA_031549585.1 Bacteroidales bacterium | reverse complement strand
CGCAAAGAATACTCGGCCATGAAATTGACTTTAATGCTGATGGCTGGTTCTGCGCTCCTGCTCACAGGTATTTTAGGCATTTATTACATATCGGGACACACAAGCATGAATATCATGGAATTGGTGAACCAGCACATACCCATAGAACACCAGTATTGGATATTTCCGCTCACTTTCGTGGGATTTGGCATATTGGGTGCATTGTTCCCATTCCACACATGGTCGCCCGACGGACATGCCTCAGCGCCTACCGCCGTTTCAATGCTTCACGCAGGAGTATTAATGAAACTCGGCGGATATGGTTGCTTCCGTGTTGCCATCAACCTGATGCCCGAAGCAGCGCATGAACTATCGTGGATATTCCTCATATTGACGGGTATCAGTGTTGTATACGGGGCTTTTAGCGCAGTGGTACAAACCGACCTGAAATACATCAATGCCTATTCCTCGGTAAGCCACTGTGGATTGGTGCTTTTTGCCATTCTCATGCTCAACCAGACGGCCATGACAGGCGCCGTACTGCAAATGCTTTCCCACGGGCTGATGACTGCCCTCTTCTTTGCTTTAATCGGTTTGATATACGGCAGGACACACACCCGTGACATCCGTGAAATGGGCGGATTAATGAAAATCATGCCTTTCGCTTCTGTATGCTATGTCATTGCCGGTTTGGCATCGCTGGGATTACCCGGGTTAAGCGGTTTCATTGCTGAAATGACCATTTTCGTCGGTTCTTTCCAGCATGGGGATATTTTCCATCGCGTACTGACCATCGTTGCCACTTGCTCCATTGTCATCACAGCAGTATATATTCTTCGTACTGTCGGGAAAATTCTGTATGGTCCTGTGTACGATCCGCACCACCTGACATTGTCCGATGCCACTTGGTACGAAAAAGTATCGGCAGTGGGACTTATCGTCGGCATTGTCTTCCTTGGCGTTTATCCGTCCGGCGCTTCCGAACTGATTAGCAAGAGCCTGCAACCGATTATTCAACACTTGAGCTTATTATAAAAGATATGATAGATTTTAGCAATTTCGCTTTCATGCAACAGGAAATCAGTCTGATGATATTATTTGTCATCCTGTTGGTATATGATATTTTCACTTCCGACCGAACCAAAAAGTGGTACAGGCCTATCGCATGCCTGCTGTTTGCCGCGCACACGCTCATCGGGTTTCTGCCGCTGAACACCGGAACGGCTTTCGGAGGCATGTTTATCAGTTCAAGCATGACCATTCTGATGAAAAACATCCTGAATATCGGTACTTTATTTATCCTGATGCAGTCGGGGCAATGGTTACGGACATCCGAAAACATACACAAACAAAGTGAATTTTACGTAATAACACTCGCTACGTTATTCGGGGCTTACCTGATGATATCGGCAGGCAACTTTATGTTGCTGTATATTGGTATCGAAGCCATGTCATTGCCGCTTGCATGCCTTGCAGCTTACAATAAATACAAAGAAAAATCGGCAGAGGCAGGCGCCAAATACATATTGGTTTCCGCTTTCTCTTCGGGCATCATGCTGTTTGGGTTATCCTATCTCTACGGAGCAACAGGAACCATGTATTTCAGTGATATGAAATCTATTATCGACGCCAATCCGATGATCATCCTTGGTTTTGTCTTTTTCTTCACAGGGCTGGCTTTCAAGATTTCCCTCGTCCCATTCCATCTGTGGACAGCCGATGTTTATGAAGGCGCTCCAACCGGCGTGACGGCTTACCTTTCGGTTGTTTCAAAAGGAGCGGCTTGCTTTGCCCTAATGTTTTCGCTCTGGCATGTGTTCGGCAATATTGAAATCGTATGGCATCACATGCTCTGGGGATTAACGGTAATTACCATCATTATCGGCAATCTCTTTGCCATTCGCCAAAAAGACATCAAACGATTCTTAGCGTTTTCGTCCATCTCGCAAGCCGGATACATCATGCTTGGCATCATGAGCGGCACATCCCAAGGAATGACGGCCACCGTATATTATGTTCTGGCCTATCTCCTCTCCAACTTAGCCGCTTTCGGAGTGATTACGGCAGTTGAGAACGAATCTGGAAAAACCGACATCGTCGCTTACAACGGTTTGTACAAAAGCAACCCGAAACTTGCCTTTGTCATGATGTTGGCACTATTCTCCCTTGCAGGAATTCCGCCCTTTGCCGGGTTTTTCAGCAAGTTTTTCATCTTTGCCGCTGCCGCTGCACGTGGCGAATACCTGTTGGTATTCATTGCGCTGGTCAATACCGTCATCTCCCTCTATTATTACCTCATGATCATAAAAGCCATGTTTATCAATCAGGCAGACGAACAAGCAGTGGGCTTGATCCGCACCGACAGATACAACAAAACAAGCCTGATCTTGTGTACCGCCGGGACAATCATCGTAGGAATCCTAAGCGGCATCTATGATTATATGACGTCCATAAGTGTAGGAATGTAAATAACAGATGAATAGATGTTTAAATTTGTTAAAGCATTAAAGTATCTGAGTTAATGAATAAAATATGATTTATGATCATCTTCGGAGACACATGAATGTTTTTTATACAGAAAAAGATAATCACAATTATTATTTGAATAAAAATTGACCAATAATTGATCGAATGAAAACCAGAATAGATGCACAATACACAAAAGTCGTCACAAAAAATGATAGATAAACCATGCGTTTAACACATTCCACATAATTGAAACCCTTGCAAATAAAGACAAAAAACCACCAATTATGGCATACATTTTGCTGACATTAAGGTACAAAAAGTGTATTATTCAAATTCACACTTAGCATCATGAAGCGTGCATTTTGCATATTTTTAGTTTCGTTCATCGCGGCATTTTCTTTTCAAGATAATACCGCCGAATCAACGACAACTTACTTTGTGATGAGCATAGAAGAGGCTGCGGAACAGCAATCAGATTTGGTTTGTGGACACAACCATATACAAACAGCCTTATCTGAATTTCGTGAAAACAGCAGGCAGCCGTTGAGAATTATTACTTTATTGAAACACTCCTCTCCATCATTATCTAAATGTATCTCCAACTCGACATTAGTCGAGTATTCAAATACAGAATATCCCCCTTCGGTGACTGAAAACTTCATTGTCACCCTGCATAAATTTAGGATTTAGCTAACTAACCTCTCCATTTCTCAAAATTCGAGGTTTCTATATTCGTAGAAACAGGAAATTCATGTTCTTTTTAATATTGATCGCTTTGCTGACAAAATTCATTTTGTCCGGGTTTCGATTTGTACAATTGTGGATAATCAGATATGTATAATACTGAAGTTATTTAAAGTATCTATACTTTTCCGTAAAGTCCATGGCATGTGCAAAACTCTAGCCCATGATGTTGTCCAATAATACTTGGTCATTAAAGAGTAGATTTGCTATATAAGCATAATAAGCGAGGTATATCAAGTTCCCAAGTAATTACTAGCAAGCATATTAAACAGAACTCCCACGATCGCTGTCATACTTACAGTCTGAGATATGAACGATTTATTGGATTTCCCACAATTTCGAGCAATGAAGATATGGTGCATTCTGCACATCAAGTTTCCTCATAATTAAGGGGGAATCAACACATATTAAAGTTATTTAAGTAATTTAAAAACAAACAGTTGTCATATTGAAAAATCGACAGCAAGCGTGAGCTGTATCCATATGCGAGTTATCAATCTAAAAACCAAATCTATAATAATCAATTAATTAAACATTTTAAAAAGAATAATCATGAAAGCATTAAATTTTAAAAGCATTTTTTCTGCAATAGTCGTACCCTTAGCTTTAGTGGCAGGCTTCGTTCTCTTTTATAAAGTTTTCGGAGATGGCTCTAACTTCCAAGGTGGCAGTAATGAAAATCAGCCGATACCAGGTAATTATTTCGCCGTAGTTTACAAAGGTGGTATTGTAGTTCCCGTGCTCATGTCTTTGTTGTTAACAGCATTAATATTTAGCGTAGAACGTCTAATCACTATCAGCAGAGCAAAAGGGAAAGGTCAAGTAGTAAAATTCGTAAAAAATATCAAAGATCGCTTGAGCATGGGCGATATTGATGGCGCATTAAACGAATGTGACAAGCAAAAAGGATCAGTCGCCAATGTGGTAAACCTTTCCTTACATAAGTATAAAGAAATGGAAGAGGACACATCTCTATCCAAAGATCAAAAATTAGTGTACCTGCAACAAGGTGTAGAAGAGGCCACTTCTCTCGAAATGCCAGCCATGGAGCAAAATCTCCCGATGTTAGCTACACTTACTTCACTCGGTACGCTGATCGGGTTGTTGGGAACAGTGTTGGGTATGATCCGGGCTTTTGCCGCTTTGGCTAACGCAGGAGCGCCCGACTCGGTTGCGCTTGCCAATGGTATTTCCGAAGCGTTGATCAATACGGCATTAGGTATCGGAACAGCCGCAGTCGCCATGATTGCTTACAATTTCTTTACCACACAAATCGATAAAATCACTTATAGTATTGACGAAATCGGTTTTAGTATCGTACAGACTTTCTCAGAAACACACCAAGAAGCAGGTAACGAAAGTCAAAATGTCGTAAAAAGAATTCCGGTAAACCAATAATGGTTTGCATATCAGATTTTTCATAGAATTCACATTAAAATAAAAAGATATGCCAAGGGTTAAAATGAAACGGAAAAGCACATGGATCGACATGACGGCCATGTGTGACATGACCTTCCTGTTGTTAACCTTTTTCATGCTTACCTCCAATTTCACAAAAAAGGAAGTAATACAAGTGGTTACACCCCCGTCGATATCGGAAATCAAGATCCTTGAAACCAATGTAATGCAAA
This sequence comes from Bacteroidales bacterium, assembly GCA_031549585.1. Classification (GTDB taxonomy): domain Bacteria; phylum Bacteroidota; class Bacteroidia; order Bacteroidales; family UBA4181; genus JAIRLS01. The sequence goes on along the minus strand of JAVBPN010000339.1, from coordinate 8,746 downwards.
TATTGGTAGACAAGGATGGAAAAGTATTTTTCGGACTCGACAAGCAGGAAGACAGGATCGCCGTGTTGAAAATGATGGGCGAGGAATATGATCAGACTTTCACAGATAAAGAGCTAAATAGTTTTAAACTAGTGCCATCGTTCGGTGTGCCAATGGAAAAGATGAAAGCATTCCTCGATTTACCTTCCGAACAACGCGACTTGAAGGAGAATGCATTAGGAATCCCAGCCGACAGCTTGAATAATCAATTTCGCGAATGGGTAAAATGTTCGCGCCAACAGAATAAGGCGCTGGTGATTGCCATTAAGGCCGACAAAGCAACTCCTTATCCTCAAATTAAGAATGTAATGAATACGCTTCAGGAATTGCGTGAAAACAGGTTTAACCTGATCACCTCGTTAGAAACAGCTCCTGAAATAATCCAATAATATTTTATTTCACATCAAAATAATAAAGAATTATGGCTGAAGTAAATACCGAAGGAAAAGGTGGTGAAGGCAAACAAAAAAAGAAACCAACCAGAGTGGACTTTACCCCGATGGTTGACTTAGGTTTCCTGTTAATTACCTTTTTCATGCTTACCACTTCGATGCTGAAACCCCAGACAATGGAAATCAGCATGCCTTCGAAAGACAAGGTAAGCGAAGAAGAACAAAATAAGGTAAAAGCATCCACTGCTGTCACAGTAATATTGAATGACGAGAACAAGGTGTTCTATTATTTTGGGCTTCCTGATACAAATAATCCGCCGGAAGTAGTTGAAAGTGATTTCTCTCCGACGGGTGTCCGCAGCATGTTGCTACAACGCAATAGCGATGTGGTACAGAAGATTAATGAATTAAAGAAGGACAAGGCGGATAAAAAGATTACCGACGAAGACTTCAAAAAAATGGCTGCGGAAGTTAAAGCTGATAAAGCAGCACCGGTGGTAATGATCAAAGCCAGCGACAAATCGTCGTACGAGAACTTGGTAGACATCTTGGACGAAATGCAGATTTGCAATATCGGGAAGTATGCCATCGTAGATATTACCCCCTACGATACCACCTTAGTATATAATAAGATTCATCCAAACGACATTAAAAATTAATCATCATGGCAGGCAAAATAGATTTATATACACAAGCATGGTGCGATGTCGTATTTAAGGACAAGAACAAAGAGTATGGAGCATACGAAATGCGTAAACTCTCGGGTAAACGACATCTGGCAGCATTCATCATTGTTCTTGTTATATGTGGTATTGGGCTCGCTCTTCCTACCATTATCGAATCGGTTATTCCCAAGAAAAAAGAAGTTATGGTAGAAGTGACTTCATTGGCCGATATTCAAGTAGAAGCGGCAAAGCCGAAGGAAGACATCATGAAAGATTTCACCCCTCCTCCCCCACCACTCAAGAGTACCATCAAGTTTACTCCTCCTGTAATCAAAAAGGACGAGGAAGTAAGGGATGAAGATGAAATCAAGACCCAAGAGCAATTGAATGAAGCCACCATGAGTATTTCAGTGAAAGACGTACAGGGGACTAATGAAGAAATTGGTCTTGACATCGCTGAACTTGAAGAACGCAAGGAAATTGTTAATGAATCAACCGTAGAAAAGCCTTATATAATCGTAGAGCAAATGCCTGAATTTCCAGGCGGCGAATATGAAATGAGGAAATACCTTGCGGAAACAATAGTGTACCCAGCAGTTGCCCAAGAAAATGGGATCATGGGAACAGTTATTGTTTCGTTTGTGGTCGGCCCTAACGGAGCCATTACCAGAGCCAAAGTAGTTCGTGGCGTTGATAAGATTCTCGAAGATGAAGCATTACGTGTAATCAATAAAATGCCTCAATGGAAACCCGGACGACAAAACGGCCAAGCTGTATTCGTACAGTTTACCGTTCCCGTCAAATTCGAATTACAGAATTAAACCTTAACCTTCAATTATCGTGAAAAAATCGGCAGGTTCAAAGCTCCTGAAGATATTCAGGCAATCGATGGTACTAGTGTACCTCGGTATGGCGCTATTATTGGTTTTTACCAACGTATTCGCAAATATCCCGTCACTATGGCGATACGGCGCCGGCCTGCTGATTTTTATTTATGTTGTATTCCGGATATACCGGGAATTTTCCACTAAAAACGAAGAATTATGACCAAATTAATCACATTCCTCTTAACTGTAACCACCATTTTATCGGTGTCATGCAGTTCTAAAGATTCTGGCCCTACCGATACACCAACCAGCGGAACAACGACCATCAGTGTTGACGAATCATTCAGGCCGATAATCGATGCAGAGATTGATGTTTTTGAAAGCATTTATCCTCAAGCAGGCGTTATTGTGTCATACAATAACGAAGTAGACGCTCTCAACATGTTGTTGCGCGACAGTGTTCGTGCCACCATTGCTACCCGCCCCCTGGCCAAAGAGGAACGGGAATCGTTCGAGAGCCGCAAGTTATTCCCAAAGGAAATAAAAATCGCAACAGACGGTATCGCCATTATCGTGAACCGTACCAACAAGGATACACTTTTCAGCATGCAAGACCTACGGAAGATTCTTACCGGAAAAGTCACACGTTGGAAGGAACTCGATCCGAAATCAACGTTGGGTGGTATACAAGTAATGTTTGATAACCCACAATCAAGTACAGTGCGTTTTCTAATTGACTCCGTCTGCAAAGGTGAAACCCTGTCGACACAAGTAAGGAGTCAACTCCAAAACACCGATGTCGTCAGTTATGTAGCCGATAATCCCAATGCTTTGGGCGTTATTGGAGTTAGTTGGGTGAGCAATAGCCGTGATACCACATGTATGGGATTTTTGGAAAAAGTACATGTGGCAAGTATCAGTCGTGAAGCAGTGGCTACAAGTAGCAATAGTTATCAACCTTATCAAGCGTATATAGCTACGGGACAATATCCGTTACGGCGCGATGTGTATATCTTACTCACCGATCCGCGTGTAGGATTGGCCTCAGGATTCGCCTCGTTCTTATCCAGCGATCGTGGACAACGTATTATTCTCAAGTCAGGTATCATGCCGGCCACACAACCGGTACGGGTGGTACAGATGAGAGAAAGTTTATAATAACTGAATAATTGAATAACTGGATATCTGTAATGACACATTATTCTGTTATTCAATCATTCTCAAATCATAAGGGGAGGGGTCACGGAGAAGTTTCTGTAGTTTCATGGTCGTAATTCTTTTCTTCTTCGCCTCCTTTTTTTAATCATCGAAAATCAATCATAAAACCTAAAAAACATGAATAAGACATTTTTTATATCATTGGGTTGTGCCCTAATGATAACCATAAACATCAAAGCCGGCGAGCCTGTCGCCTCCAAAGGCATCGACTTTTTTGAAGCCGGCATGTATCAAGCTGCCCAGCGGTATTTCAAAATGCAAGCTGTAACCGGAGAATCAAATTATTACCTTGGCGAAATAGCTTACGCCTGTGGAAAAATAGATTCTGCATCCATTTATTACGACCGTGGATTAGCAACCGAACAGCCATATGCACTCTGTTATGTTGGCAAAGGCAAATTGATACTGAAATCGAACACACAAGAAGCCGAAGCAATCATGCAAAAAGCTTTTACCGACCGATCTTCTAAAAAAGACCCTGCCATTTATACCGCTATTGGGGATGCATATGCCGCCAATAAAATGTACGACAGAGCAACGGCATATTTTGCACAAGCCCGCAGTTATGACAAAGAGTATGCTGATGCATACATTGCAGAAGGCGATATGCTAATGGCTGAAAGGAAAGTAAGTGACGCCGCCAACAAATATGATATGGCTGCCTACGTGGACAAAACAAACAAACCATCGCGATTGAAATTGGCAGAAATTTATGCCAACGTCAATCCTGAGCAGGCTATGGCCACTATTAATGAATTGTTAGCCATAGATAATACGTACGCTCCAGCCTACAAACAATTAGGTGAGTTATATTATGCCAAAAGCCAGATGGACAAAGCAGGTGAAGCATATGCCCGTTATCTCTCTTTTGGAAACGGAAATGCAGCCGATTATGCACGCTATGCTTCAATACTGTTTTTCAATAAGGATTATAAAAGCTCATTGGCTGAAGTAGAAAAAGTATTGGCCAAAGATCCCAACAATTCAGTAATGAAAAGATTGCTTGGATATAATCTGTTTGAAATTGAAGAACACGAACGTGCACTCACGGCCATGTCGTCTTTTATGAATGATCCTAAAAGTAACCTCATTGCCACGGATTATAGATATTATGCCCGCATTCTACGTAAAAACGGACAGGATTCTTTATCTATCGATTATTATACGAAAGCTTTAGAAGCCGATCCAGCAAATAAGAATGAAATATTGAAAGAAATGGGGCAAGCTTGCGAAGCAATGAAGGAATACTCAATGGCAGGGCTTTATTATGAGCAATATATAAAAAGCATCCCTGAAGCAGCCTCTACCGATTATTTCTACTGCGGACGCTGTTATTATTACGCCGGCGGCCGGATGGAAGTAACGGCTGATGTAGACTCTGTAGAACAAATAGGTCTGTTCCAAAAAGCCGATCAGAACTTTGCAACAGTAGCGGAACGTAGTCCATCCAGTTACCTCGGAACTTTTTGGAGTGCCCGCGTACAGGCTTCACTCGATCCGGAAACCACAAAGGGATTGGCCAAGCCATACTACGAACAAGCATTGAGCATGTTGGAAACCAACCCAACAAAGTATTCCAGCGAATTGCAGGAATGTTATAAGTACTTAGGTTACTATTATTACCAACAAAATGATAAGGAAACCTCCATATCATACTGGAATAAAGTATTAACGTTATCGCCTAATGATCCGGTAGCCACTGAGGCTTTAAAAGGATTAACGAAAAAAGAACCAAATCGTAAGTAAAATCAGACCTAATGCCCCTTTGTATGGAAGGGGTCATTAGGAAAAATCTGAATAAGCCAAACCTATTATATAAATACTTAAATCAATCGTCATGAAATCCAATGAAAAATATGCAAAGCTATTGGCCTTGTCAGTTCTGTACGGAAAAGACGAACAAACGAGGAATGACCAATTACGGCGCATCTATTGCCATCCGACAGACATTCCAGAATTATTGAAAGCCATCACCAATGATGAATTCAAACAATGGGTTGCTTCTGTGAGCCATTTGTTCCGGTCAACCGACGGAGAAGTAGCATTAAATTAAGTTAGAGCCTTCACAAGTTTTAGAAGTCAAATGCGTAAAAAGCAACATTATAAGCTTAATCTGTATTTAACTAAGTTCAATTTTTTTAGGTTGAAGGGAAGACCGGGAAAGGTTCTTCAGTTCATGATCGCAATTCAGCCTTTTCCGAGTCTCCCTTTGTTTTAACACCAAATGCGTAAAAACAATATAACAAATTCAAATTTGTATTTATCTAGGTCAATTTTTTAGGTTGAAAGGAAGACCGGGAAAGGTTCTTCAGTTCATGATCGCAATTCAGCCTTTTCCGAGTCTCCTTTTATTTCAATCCTAAGAAATCGATAATATCTTCAAAAATGAACTTACGCCCTCATGGGCTACAAAGTTAATTATTTTTTTCATCATCACATCAAATGGCTGATTCTTCCAATCCTTTCAGCAGTATTCGAGCAACAAAAGTTATCTTACCTATTATCATAGGGTTAGGTGTAGTCGGGTTTATGTTTGTCCGTGAGTTTGACCCCAGGATATTTGATAGCATGCACTTTACGTGGCGTACAGCATTTTTCCTTCTTGCTGCTATTGCCTTAATGATGTGTCGTGACTTGGGTTACATGATGCGTATCAGGATATTAACCGATAATAAATTGAATTGGCGGCAAGCATTCCGGGTCATCGTACTTTGGGAATTTACATCAGCCATAACTCCGTCAGCCGTGGGAGGAACGAGTGTGGCAGTACTCTTTTTGAATAAAGAAGGAATCAGCTTAGGGCGCAGTTCCTCTGCTGTCCTAGTCACTTCCTTTCTCGATGAGTTATACTTTGTATTAATCTTTCCTCTTTTGGTGTTGTTGGTCAACGTCAACAATTTGTTTGTAGTTGATCACTCCGGTAGTTTTCTTAATGAATTTTTCTGGTTTGCCATCATTGGATATTCTTTGAAATTAATATACACGATAGCCATAGGATATGGGTTATTCGTCAATCCGCGCGGGTTGAAATGGTTATTGATGCAAATTTTCAGATTATCATTTCTACGTCGATGGCGCCATATAATCAATACTGCCGGTTACGAAATTATTACCAGCTCCAAAGAACTAGTCAACAAACCTTTCTCTTTTTGGTTAAAGTCTTTTGGTGCCACCTTTTTTTCGTGGACGTCGCGTTACTGGGTAGTCAACATGCTTTTATTAGCCTTCTTCGTTATCCCTTCGTTAGGCGAACATTTTTTGATATACGCCCGCCAATTGGTAATGTGGATCATGCAACTGATCGCTCCCACACCGGGTGGAAGCGGTTTTTCCGAGTATATATTCACCCGTTACCTGGGCGAATTTATTCCGGTAAAGGATACGGCAATCATCGGTTCGATAGCCATAGCATTGGCATTCATCTGGCGATTGATTAGTTATTATCCTTATCTGATACTTGGGGCCTTGGTGGTACCCAAATGGGTGAATGACAAATTTAAAAGGACAAAAAACATTCATAAAGAAAACCTATCAAATTTTAAAACCGAATAGGTCAGCCAAGAGTAAAAACAAAATCATCGATCATCAAGCATTAATCATTTATCATTAAATTCATGTTTCTCAATAACATCATCTTATTCATACAGCAAAGCAATCTACCCGAACAAGCTGTTACAGTGGCAGAACAAGTTACTAAAGAGGAAAGTTATTTCAACATCGTAGCCAAAGGCGGTTGGATACTAATCCCTCTCTTCCTAATGTCACTGATATCTATCTACGTGATGATTGAACGTTGGGCGATAGTCAATCGTGCCGCAAAAAAAGACAATGGTTGGTTACAACATGCGGCCGAATTTATCAGTGAAGGAAAAATTGATAAAGCGCTTTATTTCTGTATGGAAAGTTCAAGTCCATCGGCTAAAATAGCAGCAGCCGGGCTAAGAGAGATAAATGATGACGTAGAAAACATACAGGAATCGATGCAAGTAGAATCACGTCAACAGATTTCATTACTCGAAAACCAGATGAACTACCTTGGAATTATATCCTCGGTCGCTCCTATGTTGGGCTTTCTGGGAACTATTTTCGGTGTTATTAAGATTTTTTACAATATTTCTGTAACCAACAATTTGGATATCAGCACTATTTCCGATGGGTTATACCAAAAAATGATTTGTTCTGGAGTTGGGCTTTTTGTCGGGATCATTGCCTACTCGGCTTATTACCTATTGAATGGAAAGATCGATAAGGTAATTGCACAAATGGACAGGGATTCCAATGACATATTACGTGTCATCCGTCATTATAAATCCGAAGGAAAATGAAAATCGAACGGCCAAAAAGACGAGGGGCGGAGGTTTTTACAGCCTCGTTGAATGACATCATGTTTTTCTTGCTGTTGTTCTTCCTGATCATATCAACCTTCGTTACGCCAACATCCATACGTGTGCTCCTACCCAACGCAAAGCATGCTGAAAAGTCCGTTGAAAAAAAGAGCATCCAATTGGCTGTTACCAAAGACCTTCGATACTTTATCAATGACAAAGAAATAACCTTTGACAAAGTAGAACCCGAATTAAGCCGGTTAATTGCCGAAAATAAGAATAAAGAACTGAGCGTAACCTTGCAAGCAGACAAAGCGCTTGAACTTCAGCATGTAGTTGACTTGGTAGACATCGGCAACAAACTGAATGTTAAAATGGTATTATTCACAAAAAAGCCAAAATAGGCATCATTACAAACGATAATAAAAACACATGGCGCTAGGGTGTCCCTCTCACCATGAAGAAATAAAATAAACTTTCACATATAGTCTTCTTTTCTAAAAGGCTACAATAAAAAAATTAAATCATGATCTCTTTCATATATATAATATTTGCAGGCATCCGAAAATTCTTCGTAAAAACGTCCAAACCAGAATACAGAAAAAAGGAACTCAAGAGAGTTATTGTAAAAAGCAAATAACCCATCTCTCATTATGCCGCACCAACCAAACAATCAATCGCTTAGCAAAAGAATATCCAAAGAAACGGGCGTAGATGCCGGTCGTTGCTACCAATGTGGTAAATGCTCAGCCGGATGCCCGGTAGTGTTCGATATGGACATTACATCGAGTGCTGTCATGCGCCTGTTGCAGTATGAAGAGGAGCATACCGATAAGGAACTCCTGCAATCGGGAGCTATCTGGCTCTGCCTGTCGTGTGAGATGTGTATTTCACGTTGCCCGATGCAGATCGACATACCAAAAACCATGGATTACCTGCGGCAGGAGTCGCTGCGCAGGAAATGTCAGCACAAGTCGGCGCGGAACATCATCGGTTTCCACAAGTCGTTTATGGACATGGTGCGACAAACGGGACGTTCGTATGAGATCGGCCTGGTGCTCGACTACAAGATACGGAGCGGCAAATGGTTGCAGGATTTGACGTTGGCGCCCAAGATGTTGGTGAAAGGAAAGCTCCCATTATTTCCCGAATATGTCAAAAACAAGAAATCCGTCAAACAACTATTTTCGAAATCAAAGATATGAATGGTGAAAGAAGCATCGGTTTTTACCCGGGTTGTTCGCTCGATGGCACTGCCGGTGAGTACAATCGCTCGGTGA
>JAVBPN010000040.1:0-6752 GCA_031549585.1 Bacteroidales bacterium | reverse complement strand
AACGTAGGATTGTTTCTGCAAAAAATGTCAGAAAGTAAGCTAAAAGCATGATTGATTGCAAGAATATTGAAAATAATATCATCTATCTGTTGGTTTTAAGGCTCTATGATGAAAAAAATAGGTTGATGTTAAATATACAGAAATGCCTTATAAATTATTAAATATAGAAATATGAAAATCAAAAAAATCAAAATTAAAAACTTTAGAAGCTATAAAGACGAAATAGAAATTGAATTTGGAAGCTTAACAGCATTTGTCGGAAAAAATGACATTGGCAAGTCAACAATTTTAGAAGCCTTGGATGTTTTCTTTAATGATGGCAAGGGAATCATAAAACTTGACAAAGATGATGTAAACAAACAGGCAATGGGCGAAGGTGATAACGAAATAATAATATCTGTTTGTTTTGAAGAATTACCAGCTAGCATTATAATAGATAGTACCAATGAAACAACTTTGCAATCTGAGTATTTATTAAATTCTAATAATCAATTAGAGGTAATCAAAAAATATCCTAATGCCGGTAAGGAGAAGGTATTTGTAAAAGCATTTCATCCTACAAATATAAACTGCACGGACTTGCTTCAAAAAAAAGATTCTGATTTACGAAAGATTATCAAAGATCAAATTATTGAATGTAATGACCTAAGCAGAAATGCTGTAATGCGAACTGCAATTTGGAATCAATGGAAACCTAATCTGGAATTAACTGAAATAGAAATTGATGTTACAAAAGGCGATACAAAGTCTATTTGGGATAAATTGCAAAATTATTTACCACTTTATTCATTATTTCAATCTGATCGAAAAAATAGCGATGGAGATAGTGAAGTACAAGACCCTTTAAAAGAAGCTGTCAAACAAATTTTAAGTGACGATGAGTTAAAGAAAAAATTCACTGAAATAGCTATAGAAGTTGAAAAGAAATTAAAAGAAGTTTCAGAAAGAACTTTAGAAAAACTAAGGGAAATGAACCCTGAAATTGCAAATAGTTTAAATCCTGTAATTCCACCGATTGAAAGTTTGAAATGGATAGATGTTTTTAAAAGTGTTTCAATTTCAGGTGATGAGAGCATTCCAATTAACAAAAGAGGTAGCGGTGTAAAGAGGCTTATTTTGCTTAATTTTTTCAGAGCAGAGGCAGAAAGAAGGAAGTTAGAAAAAGATATTCCAAGCATCATATATGCAATTGAAGAACCCGAAACTTCCCAACATACAGAACATCAGAAAAAATTAATCTCTGCATTTTTAAAGCTTTCTACAGCAACACATACACAAGTAATAATAACAACTCATAGTGCGGCTTTGGTAAAGGAGTTGAAGTTTGATCATTTAAGATTAATAAAGATAGATAATAATATTAAAACAATTGAACGTGTTTTACCTAATCAACTGCCATACCCATCATTAAATGAAGTTAATTTCCTAGCTTTTTCAGAAATAACTGAGGAATATCATAACGAATTATATGGGTACATGGAGTTAGAAGGAAAATTAAATGAGTTTAAAAATGGAAAAACAACTATGCCATATAACAAACTTCAAGTAGATGGATCAATAAAAGCAGAACAAAAAACTTTAACCGAATATATTAGGCATCAAATTCATCACCCAGAAAATACAAATAATCCGAAATATACCTTTGAGCAACTTGAAGAATCAATAGATTTGATGCGAACATTTATACAAACACCAGCGACTTAAAACATTAGCATTTGTGTTATTTTCCGACTTTTGTAAAGTCAGTTATAGTATAAAAACGAAAGAGAGCTCTTCCACCGTTGAGCGGCAAATGTTTTGCCGCTCTGTATCTTTGGTGAATTTTAAATTCACCTGTGTCAAGCATCGGCATTAACAAATGCCGATGAACATAAGGTAACCACAACAGTAATTGTATATCATCATATAAAAGAAGATGAATAAACCAATACAAAAATATACCACAAAGGATATTCAAGAAAAACTTGACAAATTAGATATACATGACAAAGCGCGAAAAGGTTCGAGATTTGTCTTATCAGCATTGAGCAGTATTCCATGGGTAGGTGGTTTTTTAAGTGCCACTTCTGCTTTACATGCAGAGGTCGAACAAGGCAAAATCAATGCACTTCAACGATTATGGTTAGAGGAGCATCAGGAGAAAATCGAATATTTGGTCATCACGCTCTATGATATAATTTCTCATCTGGAAAAGTTTTCAATAAGCAAAGAAAGGCTTGAATCTGAAGGATATTTAGCTTTGGTAAGAAAGGGTTTTCGGGTGTGGGATAAATCCGACACAAAAGAAAAGAAAGACATCATAAGAAAACTTTTGACTAATGCAGGTGCAACCAACTTGTGTGTCGACGACCTGATCAGGTTATTCATTGACTGGATAGAACTATTTCATGAGGCTCATTTTGTTGTCATAAAGGAGATATATCAAACTCCGGGCATCACAAGAGGGTTGATTTGGGATAAAATGAACGATTCCCGGCCGGCAGAAAATTCTGCGGAAGCAGATTTATTCAAAATGTTAATCAGGGATTTAAGCACAAGCGGGGTAATCCGGCAATCCAAGCCGGTAAACACATATGGTGAATTTATCAAACAGCCAACAAGGAAGTCGCCATATACCGCTGCATACAAGTCCGCTTTTGATGACATGGAGCCTTATGAATTAACAGAACTAGGAAAACAATTTGTACAATACGCATTAAATGAAGTTGTCCCCACCGTTGAGTGATCCCTGCATTGGGTGGTAAATGCCGATGAACGCGGGAAAATGTATGTTACAGGATGATAACCGGGCCAACGGCGAGCCCACCGAAGGTAAATCCTGTGATGTGCCAAGTGGTAATACAATTGCCACTCAACCGTAGAGTTTTATTTTTTGTGATTCTAAAAAGTTGTTGACATACTGTTGTCAAACAAGCGTAATATCTTTACACTATAATCGAAATAAAAACATCATAACAGAAAAGAAAAAATTGAAATAATTATTAATTTTTAAATTTACAATGGCAAACGAGCATCAAGACCAAAATGAACAAATAACCGGCAATGAACGATTCATTGCGTATTGCGGTCTTTATTGTAAATTCTGCCCTGCGTTTATGTCAGGAAAATGCGAAGGTTGCAGGGGAAATTCGGCGAAAAATTCCGTTTTATATAAACGATGCAAGGTAAAGCCGTGCTGTGTAGAAAATGGATTTTTCACTTGTGCCGATTGTACGAAATACGCATCTGTAAAAGAATGTAAGACATACAATCCTCTATTGCTCAAGATTGCCTCGTGGGTTGAGAGCAGCGATCGCAGCAAAGCAATTGAAATGATCAAAACAAAAGGCCGGGCGGAATTCTTGGCGTTTATGGATGACAAAAACTGGGTATGCTTCAAAACGAAAGATTCTTTTTTCAATAAAAGGTTCGGTAAAAAAATGAATGAAAAATAATCGAGAAATAGTATGAATGAAAAGCCATTGGTAGACAAAGAATACCTGCTGGAAAAATTTCCCAGCCATGGAGGTTGGACATATACGATGATCCCCGAAGTGCCGCCTGACAAAAACGCTCCATTTGGTTGGGTAAAAGTACGGGGCAGCATTGATGGTTTTGAAATCAGCAAATACCATTTAATGCCGGGATCGTCAGGCTCGGGACAATTACTCCTATTTGTAAAGTCCGAAATCCGGAAGAAGATAAAGAAACAGGCAGGCGATTATGTCCACATTATTTTGTATCCCGATAATGAACCGCTGGAAGTTCCCGAAGAACTGTTGTTGTGCCTGCAAGACGACGCCGAAGCTTTGAAATTTTTCAATTCACTCAACGAAAACGAACAACACAATTACGTCAAGTGGATATATTCGGCAAAGACAGACCAAACGAAAGTGGACAGGATAGCAAAGGCGCTTGTCAGGCTTTCCAAACACCAGAAGTTTGCAGGCCAACAATAAGGTGCAAGCTCTACGCATTGAACAATACTTATTGGTACGTTGAGCGGCAAATGTTTTGCCGCTCTGTATTTTTGGTGAATTTTAAATTGCCTGCGGCGAACTAAAGGTTCACCTATATCTAACATCGGCATTACAACTGTCTCACCGAAGGTAAATGCCGATGAACCAGTAAGTATACACATACAACAACGATTTATGGTAATATAAAAATCAGCAAGAATGGGTAAAAACCAATTGCCGGAACAAGGTTAGCTTTGTCCAGAATTTCAAACAAGGAAAAATGCACAACAACGGAAAAAGTGTAATTTTACGCATAAGACAAAAATAGAGGTTTAACTGTAAAATGACGGACGTTATGAGTGAACATTTGTTATTTGCTTCGCGGAATGAATTTAGAAATTGGCTGCATGACAATTGCCTGTCAAGTGGCGGTGTCTGGCTGTTGTTTGGCAAACCGGGCGGCCCAAAAACAGTAAAGGCAAGCGAGGCGCTTGAAGAAGCCCTTTGTTTTGGCTGGATCGATGGGCAAATGCAAAGTATAGACGACAAAACTTACATCAAGTATTTTTCCATACGCAGGAAAAACAGCAAGTGGTCGGACAAGAACAAGGCATTAGTTGAAACGCTCGAAAAGCAGGGGGTCATGACCGATCATGGCAGGATGAAAATCAAAGAAGCAAAGGGAAACGGCCAATGGAATACGCCCAATCCGCTGATCATTACGGATGACCAAATAGTGCTTTTGTCGGACTTATTGAGAGAATATGAATTAGCCCATACCAATTTTCAAGCAATGTCGCCATCCGTTAAAAAGACATATGCCCGTGCATATTTTGATGCTAAAACGGATGAAGGCCGGGTGAAACGCCTGTTATGGATCATTGACCGATTGAATAAAAACCTGAAACCCATGTAACCCATGAATACTGAATTTATCACATTAACCAAAGAAAACATAGGCAAAGAGCATATCTGTTGCGCTTTCTCGGACAAGAAATGTGCGAAAAGCTATGAGGCTAAAAAGGCGTGGCTTAGGAAAGAGTTTGACAACGGGTATGTTTTCCGCCGGCTGAATGAACGGGCCAAAGTATTCATCGAATATGTCCCTGCCGAGAAAGCGTGGATACCGGTTGATGCGCCAAACTATTTAATGATCAATTGCTTTTGGGTATCGGGACAATACAAGGGGAAAGGTTATGCAAAAGCCCTGCTGCAATCGGCCATCGACGATGTAACCGCACAGGGGAAAGACGGATTGGTGACCGTTGTCGGGACGAATAAGTTTCATTTCATGAGCGACACGAAATGGCTGCTACGGCAAGGATTTGAAACGGCTGAAAAGCTTCCGTACGGATTTAGCCTGTTGGTGAAGAAAATGAATCCGAAAGAAAAAAAACCATCGTTCAAAGAATCTGTAAAAACGGGGACATGCCCCGAAAAAAATGGGTTAGTGGCTTACTATTCCAATCGTTGCCCATTCACCGAATTTCATATCCATACCTCACTGACAGAAACCGCAAACCATAGAAAACTTCCGTTGAAACTGATCAAATTGGAAACCATGGAACAAGCACAATCAGCGCCAACGCCGGCCACTATTTTCAGCTTGTTTTACAACGGAAATTTCGTCACAACAGACATCAGCGCTTGCATGGATACACGATTTGACAAGGTCGCGAAGATCTAATAGCAGCGAAAAACCGAAAACATTTTATTACGGCATACAGAAATATAAAGATTGACATAAGAAGTAAGTTTCGTCAATGAATAATTGTAAATTTGTGTAGCAATTAATATCATATCTATGGCGAAAATTACAGTAAAAGAGACAGATTTAACTATTGTTCAGCACAATAATGAGGATTACATCTGCATTACAGACTTAGCCCGATACAAAAATGCCGAGCATACGGATGATGTAATAAAAAATTGGCTCAGAAACAGAAATACAATTGAATTATTGGGGATTTGGGAGTATTTGCATAACCCAAATTTTAAACCCGCCATTTTCGACGGGTTTAGAAAAGAAGCAGGACTTAACAGTTTTGTAATGACGCCAAAAAGATGGATTGAATCCACCAATGCAATAGGGATTGTTTCAAAATCAGGTCGCTATGGCGGAACCTATGCTCACAAAGACATTGCATTAGAATTTGCTTCATGGATTTCAATTGAATTTAAACTGTATTTTCTCAAAGAATTTCAACGCCTTAAAGAACAGGAGCAACAACAAATTGGTTGGACAGCAAAACGTGAACTTTCCAAAATCAACTATCACATTCATACCGACGCAATAAAACAAAATCTTATCCCGGCCGAACTGACACCACAACAAACAAGTATCATATATGCCAACGAAGCGGATGTTTTAAATGTTGCGATGTTCGGAATAACAGCCAAACAATGGGGCAACCATGAAGTTAGCGGCAATGTTAGAGGTTCGACACAAAATCCTAACAACTTTACAAATAATTGCAACAATGATAAATATGAAGAAAATTTCAAAATACCCTGTGATCTTTTTGTCAATATTTTTTGTTATAAGCTGTGCTTCGATGAAAATGAAGCAAATGAGTCAAATACATTCTAATTATTCCCAAATTCCGGAAACACAAAACTCGCTTGATGTTCCTAAATATGATTTTTATAATTATCCTTTTTTTTATTGGCAATTTTCGAAAAAAAAAGATAAACAACTCGGATTAGAAAGCGCTGAACTTTCATCTGATAGTTTGATTTTTCGTGTATGGATAACAAATCCTGTTGGAAAAAGAGGACAGCCTCACGGATTGATTGAAATAAAACATGATTCTT
>JAVBPN010000119.1:0-2523 GCA_031549585.1 Bacteroidales bacterium | reverse complement strand
CATTGATATCATGATCGATAAAGGGCCAAGTGCACGATCGATTCAACTCACGCTTAATCCGTTTACTTTGGTTGGCGCTACCACGCGAAGTGGATTACTCACAAGCCCGTTACGAGCACGCTTTGGCATCACCTGCCATTTGGAATATTATAATGAAGATGTACTAACCGGAATTGTAAAGCGGGCTGCCAATATATTGAAAGTACCCATCATACAGGAAGCTGCCATAGAAATTGCTTCACGAAGCCGTGGAACTCCTCGTATTGCAAATGCGTTACTGCGTCGTGTACGCGATTTCGCCCAAGTAAAAGGAAACGGAACAATTGATTTGGAGATCACACGTTTTGCTTTGGACTCGCTTAACATTGACAAACATGGTTTGGATGAAATGGATAACCGTATTTTACGCACCATGATTGAAAAATTTCAAGGAGGGCCGGTAGGTTTATCCACCATTGCAACAGCCGTAAGCGAAGATCCGGGCACGATTGAAGAAGTGTATGAACCTTTCCTAATTAAGGAGGGGTATATCAAACGGACACCCAGAGGCCGCGAAGTAACAGTTACGGCTTATACAAATCTGGGAATCAGCAGATACAAAGATCCAGAATTGCTTTTCTGAAATAACGAATGTTCAAGAATAAGTCTAAACACTAAGCCCACAAAGGACACAAAGAATTTATTTGCAAAATCTTGCTGTTTTTGTAGCAAACGAATTTTGCCTTGTGAACAGTCTTCCAATGCTTACTTTAATACTAACTTTCACAAGTTGTCAATAAAACTAAAAACTCAAAATTTTAATTTTTGAAATTCCACTCAAATCCGTCTTTGCGGTCTTTTACTTCGATTCCCAATTCATTTAACTTGTCGCGAATGTGGTCGGATAAAGCAAAATCTTTATTGGCTTTGGCTTGCACACGCATTTGCAATAAATAGTCAACCAATCCTTGTGTTAATTCCATCTGCTTATCTGTTTGCTCTTCGTTTTTCAATCCGAGTATATCAAAAACAAACTGATGGTATGTTTTTTTCAATTGCTCCAAATCTGCCGCCGAAATCGTTTCCTTTCCGTCATTAATCAGGTTAATAATACGCAATCCATCAAACAAATGCGCTATGACCATCGAAGTATTCAAGTCATCATCCATAGCTTGGTAGCACTTTTCTGCAATATCCGATATATTGACCGTACTTTTTTCTGAAGGTTTCAGTCGATCCAATGTTTGTATACCAGCCAGCAGACGTTGCAATCCTTTTTCTGAGGCCAAAAGCGCCTCGTTGCCAAAATCAAGCGTGCTGCGGTAATGTGCTTGTAAAATAAAAAAACGAATAGCCATCGGGCTATAAGCCTTGTCCAATAGTGGATGCGATCCATCAAAGAACTCATTCAAAGTGATGAAATTCCCTAAGGATTTACCCATTTTCTGGCCGTTGATGGTCACCATATTATTGTGCATCCAATAACGAACCGACTCGTGGCCAAGCGCCGCCGTAGATTGTGCAATTTCGCATTCATGATGGGGAAACAGCAAGTCCATCCCACCACCATGAATATCAAACACTTCACCAAGATATTTGGTACTCATAGCCGAACACTCAAGATGCCATCCCGGAAAACCATCACTCCAAGGAGAAGGCCAACGCATAATGTGTTCGGGAGATGCTTTTTTCCATAAAGCAAAGTCGAGCGGAAATTTCTTTTCTCCTTGTCCGTCCAAATCGCGCGTTTGCGATACCAAATCTTGCAATACCCTGCCCGACAATTCACCATATGCATGATGAGCCGCATATTTTTGCAAGTCGAAATATACAGAGCCATTGCTTTCGTATGCAAACCCAGCATCCATGATTTTCCGGATCATTTCGATTTGCTCAATGATATGTCCCGACGCCCTTGGTTCAATGCTTGGCGGCAATACATTCAATTGCTCCATATTGTGGTGATACCTGTTCGTAAAGTATTGCACCACTTCCATGGGTTCTAATTGTTCGAGCCGCGCTTTTTTACCAATCTTATCTTCACCGCTATCAGCGTCATTCTCCAAATGTCCGACATCGGTGATGTTACGAACATAACGCACTTTATATCCTAAATGGGTTAAATAACGAAACAACAGATCAAAAGTAATGGCCGGGCGGGCATGCCCTAAATGTCCATCTCCATAAACGGTAGGACCACATACATACAACCCGACATGGGGAGGATTGATCGGTTTAAATTCTTCTTTTTTGCGAGTAAGGCTATTGTGAATGAACAAAGTCATATATAAGTGATGAGCGATGAATGATAAGTGATGAGTAAAACCAACACCATCACATTTTTAATTCTTAATTTTAAAAAAGTCCGTGTAATTGGCCATCAATACGGTCGATAATCGTACGTAAGGCTTCCGGTTTTTCATCAAATTGTAGGGAATCTACATCAATAATTAATATTTTTCCCACATTATAACGGCTAATCCAGCCTTCATAACATTCGTTCAATTTGGTAAGATAATCCAGCCGGATGCCGCTTTCGTAAGC
>JAVBPN010000395.1:0-6428 GCA_031549585.1 Bacteroidales bacterium | reverse complement strand
ATTAAACAGTATTAAAAACAATCTAAATTCGCTCAAAACATATAAATACATATGTAAAAAGTAAAATGTTATTATAATGTAAAGCATTTAATACCAATTTTTTAATTTTAAAAATACGAACTATTAATTTAATTATAAAACTAAAAATAATACACATATGTGCATTTATTGACGTTTAGGCGGTAATGATAATGTATTAATTTATTAATAATCAGATAAATCATAATTATAAATAAACTATTAATTTAATACATTTTTATAAATATTGGAATATTTCAATGGTTATCGTTCGTTACATTTGTGAATTAATATTTACAATAAATAGTTAAATTTGTAACAAATAATATAATGATTATGAAGGATAGATTACAAAAGATTATTATATCAGAAGGGTTAACCCCTGCTATATTGGCTGATGAGATTGGTGTTCAACGGTCTGGAATATCACATATTTTGTCGGGAAGAAACAATCCCAGCTATGACTTTTTACAGAAAATCCTAATACGATTCCCTAAATTGAATGCTGAATGGTTATTATTAGGACAAGGAAGCATGTATAAACACCCTCTACAGACACAAGCAGAGCACCCTGTTGCTGAGCCGGCAAACGATCCTATACCACCTCCTATCCTACCCTTCGATGACAGAAAACCTAAAAAAACAACCTATTCTTCAAGTAAAAACATCGAAAAAATTGTAATCTTTTATGCTGATCAAACATTTAAAGATTATTCTCCTAATGGTACTCCATCCTAACAGGTATTGATTTCCTGTTAGGTTTAGCCAATTATAATGGTTCAATAACATTCTAAACACTCAGTTCACCGAGTACGCTGAGAAATAGACTTCTAAAATCTTGTGTCCTTTGTGTTCTTAATGGTAAATATTTCCACATAACTTCCTTTAACAATAAACGATTGATTACATTTGTAAAATATAGTATGTTTACATTTGTGTTTTATATAATATGGTAGAAGAAAAATGTAACCTACTTAAGATATCCAGCTATTTTTTCAAAGAAATAAATATAATCTTACCTTATTAAAATTTACAATACAAATTCTTCTACCTTTCCATTACAATCTATAGCTTTCAAAGTCAGCTTCTCTCCCACTTTTTGCAAAATCAATACCCTGGCTGACTGTTCGTTATTACCGCCACCAACAACCAAAGGGAATGGATTTTCGACTTTTCCTGTGGGATAGAAATTAAAACGATGCAAATGTCCGGTAATATTAATATCAAAAGCTGTCTTTTGATATATCGGATTCCACAAATCGCGGCATGGAATAAAGCCAGGATCATAATTATTGGTCCAACTGTAAATCGGGATATGTTGGATCAACACCCGGCGAGAGGCATTGCGAAAAGCCGGCTGTGTAATCTCGGACATCAACCATGAGGTCTCCCTATCCCGAAATCCATCAAACTCATTCATATTTGAATATTCGATATGCCCATCGCTCTTGTCTTCTCCATTATCCAAAAAGACAAAACGGGTATCTCCAAATGAAAATGAATAATACGGTTGGTTATTATCCCAATCCATTAAGCTAGGCCATCCTGTCGCATAAACACCGCGTATCTCATGATTTCCTCTCAGGAAGAACACTGGTCTATTGGAGGCGCTCATTGCGCGTGTATAATGGGACAATACGTCTACTTCGTGCTCTTCAGAAGAAGGATCTTGGAAACAGTCGCCATTAAACACAGCAAAATCGTAATTGATCCCTTTCAATTGTTTACATAACAAATCAAAAACAGCTAAATTGCTATGTAAATCATTAAAAACTACACAAGTAAAATCTTTACCTTTAGAATCTAAAGTTGTAAACGAATAAAATTTCGATTTTACAGGCTGATCGTACTCTTTCTTATAACCTTCATACTTCAATACTTTTTGCGAGCAAACACGGTAATAATACTTCTGTCCGGCAGCCAACCCAGCTATCCTCACCTTATGTTTCGTTATATTCGACAAAACGATTCCATACTCAACCGTCCGTGCAGTTTTCAAATGAACACTATCCGTACCGTATTCTATCCAACTATAAGAAGGATCGGCCGTTCGCCACATAACAGTAATACCATCTGGAGCAGGATTTTGCAAATATGGTTGAAGTGATAAATTCGATTGTGCAAAAACAGAAATGCATAATAGGCATAAAGCGCTGATAAAAAAGGTTTTCATAATATAAATAATAAAATTAGATTTGTAAACACAGTCAAGTATCGAATCTCGAATTTATACAAATTCCTTCAAAATACCTATAGGTAATTCCTCATTTTCAATTTTTCATTCTACTCATCACTCATAGTTCATAGTTTATCACTTATCATCTCATTTTCAATTGTTATCGTTCGTATCCGTGTATTTACGCCATTTCTCTAGCACGTCTTTCATATCCTGAGGCAAATCCGATTCAAAAAACATACGCTTACCCAACGAGGGATGGTCAAAAGCCAGCGATCTTGCGTGAAGCGCTTGCCTGGGCAATATAGCAAAGCAATTGTGAATAAACTGTTTATATTTAGAAAATGTGGTGCCCCTTAAAATTTGATCTCCACCGTAACGCGCATCATTAAATAACGGATATCCTAAATACTTGAAATGCGCTCTAATTTGATGCGTTCTGCCGGTTTCAAGGGTACATTCAACCAATGTTACATACCTGAACCGTTCCAACACACGATAATGGGTTATAGCAGGTTTCCCATCCGATCCATCTTCAAAAACAAACATCTGCATCCGGTCTTTCGGATTTCGTCCGATATTTCCGGTAATTGTCCCGGCATCGTCCGGTAAATTACCCCATACCAAAGCCTGGTATTTCCGGTCAATCGTATGCTCAAAAAACTGCCGCGCCAAATGATTCAAGGCCTTTTCGTTCTTAGCAACCACCAGTATGCCCGATGTATCTTTATCTATCCGGTGCACCAAGCCAGGACGCACCTCTCCGCTCTGAAATAAAGGTAAATCGCGCAAATGATACATCAGTGCGTTAACCAATGTCCCTGTATAATTTCCGTGTCCTGGATGCACCACCATACCGGCTTCCTTATCCACAATAATCAGGTCGTCATCTTCATATACAATCCGGATGGGAATATCTTGTGGGATAAGATCTAATTCACGCGGCGGATGTGCCATCACCACCGAAATCTGGTCCAATGGCCTTACTTTATAATTAGATTTGACAGGACGCCCATTGACCAATATATTACCGGCATCGGCCGCAGCTTGTACTTTGGTACGCGATGCATTCTCTATCCGGTTGGTCAAAAATTTATCAATCCGCAATGGCGTTTGGCCTTTATCTACAACCCAACCATAATGCTCGTACAATTCGCCGGATAAGTCTTCAACTATTGATTCATCAAAATCCATGATACAATCACACTATCAAAATTTTAACGCAATATATACCAATGTAGAAATGGAACTATATTTATGGTATAAGGTATAAAAAAAATCATCTTCATAGGTCATTCCCAAGCGAAAATTTAAACCAATTTCATAAATCAGCCTCTTTGATGTATGGATTTCTGTCCCTATCCCACTATAAACGGATATATTCCAAGATTTGATTTTATCTGTCACAAAATCAGATGTTTCGTCGAGCAAATCATTAGGGGCTTGATCAAACTCCCAAAGGTAATAATTGTCTGCGCGGGCATGAAAATTATAGCCAAACGAAGGGCCGGCAACAAAAAATGGCCTTAAAGTATTACTTTTAACAGGAAACATAAATTTCGCTGTAACAGGTATTTCAATCGTGTGAATAGTTAGATTCGTAGCATAAAGTGTTTTATGTAATTGAGGGATTCCCATCATCGGATCATCCTTAGCATAAAGAATACGTGGGTCAAGAAACCCACCGCCTTTATGTGTATATTCTACCGACATACGGGCTGCCAACCAATCATTCAAATGGTATTCGCCCAAAAAACCAAGTGTGAATGTTACCTTGCTCTTACCAAGCATGTACAAATGATGATGAGTAAGGTAAGTAATCCCTGAACCTACTTTAAATCCAAAACGAAAATCTGTTGAATCGTTAGCTGCCTTAACCGGATTAGTTACAAATAATAGAAAAACTATCGAAAACCATAGCATTTTTGCCTTTGTGCTCATCATTCACAAGGGGACAATTGGATATGAATAAAATGGCTATTTTGTCCGTTGGTCTTCATAGATCCAATACCTTTGTAAAAATCTTGTCCCACTTCGATTTCGTGTACCAATAAATTATAAGTCAATTCTTTCGGAGTAATAGGAATTGAAAATTGAAAATTTCCTGCATTATCTGTCCGGGCTATTTGAAACAAATTCTTAGAAGCATAAGATATAGCAGTCGGGCGGTATTTTGCAAAACCACCGCTTGGACCGGAAAATATGGAATCTAAAAATTCATCTACATCCATATCTACGCTCACCGTAGCATCCCGAACCGGATCATTGAGCAACGACATGGTGACCATTCCGCTGATTGACCCAGAAGATGGTTGCTCGTCAGGAAAAATAGGTATCATAACCACTGTATTTGTGGCGCCAACAGTTATAATGGCTGTAACCACCGGGTAACCATCTTTCTCCACTTTAAGAATCACATCGCCCTGATGCAACCTCAGGTTTACCCATCCTTCCGACGTTGTTTCATATATATCTTTGCCTTGTGAATGTTTAATTACAAAATGGCTCATATCAACCGACGCAGCAGCGTTGATATCTTGCATCATAATGGTTACATCTGTTTTTTGGGATTCACGCATGGCGTTCAATGCATCCTGGTCAGTATAAACCTCTTTACTGCATGATACAGACAAAACCAACAGGAGCAAACATAAAATCTTTTTGTGCATTAATTTTTAATCTAAGATGACAGAAGACGCAAATTTATAAATAATCAATTACAACCTGTCAATAATTTTACAACTGGTAGTCAATTTTCCCGATCGAAAAATAATAGCAAGGTTTTCAGCTTCTTTTGTAAATCCGGCGCTAACAGATAAGGTCATTTGATATTTCACCGTTTACAAAAGGTATCCATGTTATATTTTATTTTACAAAAACAGAAAATGCTTTCGCATCTCCTCTGTTTCCGTTGGTAAGGCTTATTGCATTGCCATTTTTCCAGAGTTTGGCAAGAAAAATTCCTTGTTCGTTCCTTTCACTTCCCGCTACATAAACATCGTCGCCTGATACGAAAACAGACCAGGCTTCTGCGTCGGATGTTCCGTAGGTAAGACTTTCTTCGGTTCCGTTTTTCCAAAGTTTGACTACAGTTCTTTCATGTCCCGTCACATATACGTCGTTGCCCGATACGAAAACGGAATGTGCAACTGCTTCATTCATTCTGTCGGTAAGGAGGCTCTGCACCATTCCGTTTTTCCAAAGTGTGGCAATGGTTTTCCCTTGCTCATTGTTCTCGTATCCAGCTACATATACATCACTGCCCGATACGAAAACGGAAAAGGCTTTCGCGTTGTAAATTTCATTGGAAAGGCTCTGTTCTATGCCATTTTTCCAAAGTTTGGCGACTTGATTCCCCTGTATATTTTGTTCACGTCCCACCACATAAACATCATTGCCCGATACGAAAACGGAATGTGCAGATGCATTGTAAGTTCCGTCCGTAAGATTTTTTGGTGTTCCGTTCTTCCAAACTGTGGCTTTGTTTCCTTCACGCCCTGCCACATATACGTCATTGCTTGATACGAAAACAGCGTTCGCTTCCGAAAAATTACTTGTAACGTTGAGATTTTGCGCCACTCCGTTTTTCCATAATTTGGCATGCGTAGTGAGACGCGCCATGTCATATCCAGCTGCATATACATCGTTATCAGAAACGTAAACGGAAAGAGCTACCGCATCATTTGTTTTTCTTTCGGTAAGGTTATACGCTTTGCCATTTTTCCAGAGTTTTGCCTCCCTGCCCAATTCTCGATAATCTTCCCAGCCCACAACATAAACATCCTGCTTATCTTCTGTTGTACAACCTGCAAATAATGTCATCACATAGAGGAGGCTTATACACATTATTTTTATTTTATCCATTTCTTTGAAATTTAACGTTCATTTTCTACTTCACCACGCTTTCGCGTATTGCTGCCAATGCTCTATGGTTGTTGACGGCGAGCATCAAACTATCCACTAACAAAAAAATAGGTAAGGGCAACAGGCCTTGCTAACCATACTTTTCGCCCGTTATAAGCAGGACGCAAGTTGGGTGTTCGTATTCTATATCAATTGTTCATAAATTTTAATTGTAGGATTAATCACTTTCTCAATTAATTCATCACTGGAATTTATATCAAGCAAGTTAACTTTTTTGAACTTTCCTTTCAATTTGAAAGTGCTGTCTTCGTAATCTATATCTGGAATTTTTGAAAATAGTTTGTTGTATGCATATTCAAAGTAGACTAAA
>JAVBPN010000278.1:0-10407 GCA_031549585.1 Bacteroidales bacterium | reverse complement strand
GGTCATGCTGATGATTTTGTCGACCAACAAAAACGGCGGACGATGCGGCAAGATATGATGAATTTGCTCGATGTTGTATATTGGAGGAACATTGGGGTCGTATTTAGGGATCATGGCTTTTGCCATTTCCTTTTTGATGATTTGCCGGAGTTGACGTGCCATTTGGTTGTTGGCTGCATGTCCGGGACGAGTGGCTACGATACGTCCTTTGATACGCTTGCCCACTAATGCAAAATCACCGATCAAATCAAGCAACTTATGGCGTGCCGGTTCGTTGCTAAAACGCAAATCCAAATTGTTGAGACTACCTTCGGGTTTCACTTGTACTTTGGGTTTATTGAAAAGCACGGCCAATCTGTCTAATTCTTCTTGTTTTACCGGTTTATCAATAATTACAATAGCATTATCTAGATCGCCTCCTTTGATCAGGTTATGTTCCAATAAGGGTTCTAGCTCATGCAAAAATACAAATGTCCGGCATGGGGCTATTTGCGATTCGAAATCCTCCATGTTAGTCAGCATAGCATATTGATGCCCCAGCGTGCGGGAATTATAGTCAATCATTACATCAATGCTAAATTGATCGTCTGGATATATGGCTATTTCTACACCTCTTGATTTATCTGCGTATACAATGCGCTCTCTTACTTCAAAATATTTGCGCATCCCATCCAGTTCAACAATGCCTGCTTGTTTGATTAGATCAACAAACGGTTTGGCGCTGCCATCAACGATCGGCATTTCAGGACCGTTCACTTCCAACAAAACATTGTCTACATCCATTGCCCAAAGAGCTGCCAATACATGTTCAATGGTACAAACCCTTGCTCCGTTTTCCTCAAGGGTGGTGCCTCGCGATGTGTCGACCACATTCTCAGCAATAGCTGAAATGATCGGTTGTCCTTCCAGATCAATACGTTTAAATTTATAACCGTGGTTGTTGGATGCAGGACAAAGGGTCAATTCCACCTCGACTCCGGTATGGAGTCCTTTGCCTTTTATTGAAACAGGTTTTTGCAGAGTTTGTTGTTTTACCAGCATGATTTAGGTTTATGGATTATACTTCTTTGGGCTAAATCTAATGAAGATTTTAATGTATATTTGAAAAATTTTGCAATGTTAGGCATTTTTTAGCAAAAAAGAGCATAACGAGTGAAAATGCGTGGATAAAATAGCTTCATGGCTTTATCTGCTGAAAATTAAATGTCGGCAAAATAGGTGGTTGCTCTGGTTAACTTCATCAATACAGATCATTTCTATCAATTCATTTCTCAGATGGACCAAAAAGCAGGTTTGGGTGTCAAAAAAATATGTAAGAGTTTTGGATTTGCTGCCAAAGGAATAGTCCGTTTGATACAATCTGAACAAAATGCCCGCACCCATTTAGTGGCAACATTTGTAGTTATTATTTTTGGCGTGCTATTTCGGATAAATAGCCATGAATGGATTTTGGTGATTCTTGCTGTGGCTTTGGTATGGGCAGCCGAAGCTTTCAACACGGCCATTGAGCGATTAGTAGATATGATATCACCGGAAAAAAGGCCACAAGCTGGCTTAATCAAAGATATTGCTGCCGGAGGCGTATTGTTTTGTTCCATTGCTGCTTTTTTAGTGGGCGTTTTGATCTTTCTTCCTAAAATCATAAGATTTTTTTGTACATAACAATGTTTTTGTTTGTTACAGAAACATGGAAAAAATGAAAAGTAACTTCTTAGATAAATAAAATGGCTTTAATAATTGTTATAGGTATATTGACAGGTGTTGGTTTGTTGTTTTTCATAGTAATTCAATCGATGAAAAATACGGAAAGAATACCAAATAAATGTTCAAAGTGTGGTTCAACTCGTTTAGAGCTTATAAGTTTTGATTCTTATGGGCTTTCAGACAATAGTACCGAAATTGCAACATACGAATGTTTGGATTGTGGCCATAAATTACAAGAATTGGAACGATAGTTTTTGATCATATAAAGAGGAGATTAGTCATTATGGATGATTATTAGTCCTTATCGTTAATTTCCTAAATCGCACAGACGACTTTGTAAATGACCAGCACGATTTCCTAAAGATAGAAAGTTTAATCATTAACAAAAGAAATCGTATTACCTATGGTGAGCCCTTCGGGGTTCCTCTAACCTTAAAAATAATTTATACAGATGAAAAAGTTTATATTCGTTTTTTGTATCTTACCTTGCATGATTATGCAGGTGAAAGCGGGCGGTTTGGTTACCAACAGCAACCAAAGTGCTACATACGTTCGTATGTTGGCTCGCGGAGCCGCTACTTCGGGCGATGCGGTATACTACAATCCTGCAGGCTTAATGGCTTTGGATCAGGGGCTTAATGTTTCGCTAAATAGCCAAATGATATGGATGAAACGTACCCTGACTAATGACCTGCCGACCTTGAATAATTCTGAATTTATCGGTAAATTGTACGTCCCGGTGTTTCCTGGTGTATATGCTGCGTATAAAACCGGTAACTGGGCATTTTCATTAGGATTTAACCCACCGGCGGGAGGTGGTAGCGTTAAATTTGCTGACGGTTTGCCGATGCTGGAAACAGATGTTTCCCTGATTCCTACCTTGCTAACCGGACAGGGAGTGCCAACCACTGCGTATTCTATGCAGTCGATGATGGAAGGTACCTCTATTGTTTATGGTGTACAGGCGGGGGCTACTTACAGTATCAACGATATGTTGGGCGTATTTGGTGGTATACGCATGTCGTTCGCCCGCAACAGTTACGAAGGATATGTGAAGGATATAAAAATCAACCCGAAATTTCCGGGAAATCCTAATGGAGATATGATGCCAGCTTCAGCATTTTTTCAACTCATAGGAAACGAAGCCATGGCTGCTGCTATCTCCGACCAATCGCTTGATGTGTCGCAGAAAGGCAACGGCGTAGCCCCGATCCTCGGATTACATTTCAGGGTCAACAGCCTGAATCTGTCTGCAAAATACGAATTCAGGACTAAGATAACCCTCACAAACGATACGAAGCAAAATGCCATGAATATGTATCCCAACGGGCAGGAACTCCGGTCGGATGTGCCGGCCTTATTGTCGATAGCCGGAAGCTACGATATTGTATCGACAGTGAAACTTTCGATAACTTACCTGCACCATTTTGAACCGCAGGCAACTCTCGAAAGTTGGGTGCCAAATGTGTCCGATCCCAATGGTGGGTATATTGTGCAACGGCAGGATTTGGTGGACCGTGGCACTAACGAATATATGGCCGGACTGGAGTGGAAACTGACCGACAAACTGTTGATCAGCGCCGGTTGCCAATGGAGTGATGTGAGCGTATCCAAGGCGTGGCAGAACGATATCACCCAGAACATGGATAATTTTTCGCTGGGGCTTGGCGCTGCTTATCAATTTACCGACCGCCTGACGTTAAATTTAGGGGGCATGTACAGCTGGTACGATTCATCATCCGTTACAACAGCCCTTTACACCCAGACATACGCTCGCACCAGTCAAGTGGTTGCGATAGGAGTGGACTATAGGTTTTAATGGATTAAAAATAGGTAGAGAATAATCCAGCGCGTTATAATCGCGGCTTGATCCTTAACCAAACGATATTGATAACCATATTGATCATTTTATTTCGAATTATGTTAAAGAGGTAAGTATACTGGAAACATATACAGTCAAATATTATCATTACATTTGTCGTCATATCATTTTTTAAGCGATACATGCAAAACGAAATCAAACAAATGTTGTCTATCGAGGCCAGGGCTATCGAGAATATTCCTATAAG
The DNA here is from genome assembly GCA_031549585.1 of Bacteroidales bacterium. Lineage (GTDB taxonomy): Bacteria > Bacteroidota > Bacteroidia > Bacteroidales > UBA4181 > JAIRLS01. The sequence goes on along the minus strand of JAVBPN010000278.1, from coordinate 6,634 downwards.
CGATGCATATGAAAAAGCATTGGACTTGATATATCAATCAGTGCACCAAAATGGGGGCAAAGTGGTTGTTAGCGGTATGGGCAAGGCTGGACAAATAGCGGTAAGTATTGCTACCACGTTTAGCTCAACAGGGACTCCAGCTGTGTGGCTTCACCCTGCTGATGCACAGCATGGAGATTTAGGCATTTTATGTAAAAATGATATTCTACTATTGATATCAAATTCGGGAAAAACCCGTGAAATTGTTGAATTGGTATCTTTAGCTAAAAGGCTGTGGGCGAATATACCAATTATTGTAATTACCGGAAATCCGCAAAGCGAGTTAGCACAGCAAGCTGATGTGTGCTTATTTACCGGAAATCCAAAAGAATTATGCCCGTTGGGTTTAACACCTACTGTTTCTACCACTGTAATGAGTGTGATGGGGGATATATTGGTAGTACAAATGATGAACCGTATAGGATTCGATAAGATCGAATATGCCAAAAGGCATCACGGTGGTTATTTGGGACAAAAATCTCGAGGAGAAATCAAACTATAATGATATATGGCACAAGAGAAAACAAGCCAAATCTTAGATTTATTGAAGACCCGGTCTGTATTGAAACAGAATGTCTTCGATAATACTTTCCAAGTGTTCAAACAGTTAAAGGAAGTGTTGCAGGAAATGGCTGAAGAGTATGATGCGGCTGCAACGGCAATTGATGAACGTATTACCATTGAATATACCGATAGGGGAATTTATGAGGCACAATTGAAGATTGCCGGAGATTTATTGGTGTTCAGCATGTTCAGCAATGCTTTTGAGTTTGACCGCAGTCATTCCGTATGGAAAGGTTCGTATGTGAGTGATGCTCTTGATCGAAGTGTTTGTGGTATGATTAGTGTTTACAATTTTTTATATGATTCATTCCGTTATCATCGCAATGGTGATTTGGGATATCTGATTGCCCGTATATTCATTAACAAAGAGCTTGCTTATTTTGTGGAAGGCAAGCAACAAATGGATAATTGGGTAAATCATTTTGGAAATACGCAAATTAACAAGGAAGCGTTGCGGAGTGTTGTAGATTCGGCTATTTTGTATACATTGAATTTTGATTTGTTGGTTCCTCCTTATGATGAAGTCAAGGTCATTACTTTGGAGCAAATCAATTCAAAAATAGAATCGTCTCGGATGCAAACAGGCAAAAGGCTTGGATTTACGTTTAATTCAGATGATGTGTCTGCAATACACCATCATAACAATGACGCATCCGCAAGTCGTTGATATGGTGTTATTCCCCATTTCGAGCAGCCATTTCGGCTTCCATTTGTGCTCGTGATTTACTTTTGTTGACGATATAAACACCGGAAAATACAAGGATAGCTGCTACTAACTTGACCCATGTCAATGTATCCTGCAGTGCTATGATTGCTATAATTGAAGCTACAAGCGGCTGAACATAGTTATACATGCTCATGGTTGTTGGACGTAGTCTTTTCAGTCCCATTGGAATCAGTAAGTACGGAATGAAAGTGCCAAGTGCCAAAGCGTAAGAAACTTGAAGTATGAGGCGTTCGTTAAAGACAGAAAAATTTAATGGTTTCAGGTCATTAATCCCTAAAGGAGATAATAATATCGACGAAAAGAGAAATGTCCATTTCATAACGGTCACTGCAGAATAGCGTTGCACCAGCGGTTTGGAAATTACCAGGTATGTGGCATAAGATAATCCGCTAAGCAAACAGAGTAAATCGCCTTGTAAGCTGTTGTTGCCGACTCCTATTTTAGAACTGGACAAAATCAACAATATCGCTCCGGCTGCACCGACTAATACACCGGTTACTTTGGTCGGCGTGATCGGTTCTTTCAAAACAATGGCGGCAATGATCATTACCATCACAGGGACGGACGTTGCAATGATGGATGCGTCAATTGGAGTAGTCAATGTCAGCCCAACAACAAAAGAAACCTGGTTAAATACCATTCCAAAAAGAGCACAGACAAATAAGAGGAGTAAATCGGCTTTTCGGGCAATAGGTTCTCGGGGAACACATAATGAAACGGTCCAAAAGCAAATGCATGCGAAAGCGGCACGCATAAATGACCATCCGAACGGTTGGATGACAGATAGCAAGGCTTTAGATATAGGGATGTTTAATCCGAAAAACACATTGACTGCTAAGACAATCATGTGCCCTTTCATTTTTTCACTCATGCCTGAAGAGCATCAATTGCGACTTTTGATATTTGCTCCCTCATTATTTCTACCCATTACTCGTTTTTATTGGCTTTTGCCCACGAGTCTTTTAAGGTTACTGTGCGGTTAAATACTAATTTTTCAGCGGTAGAATCCAGGTCAACGCAAAAATATCCCAATCGTTCAAACTGATATTGATTGTTGATTTGTGCGTTTTTTAGAGAAGGTTCTACCATTGCTTGAACAATTTTTAAAGAGTCAGGGTTCAGATTTGCCTTGTAATCTGTGCCTTCGGGCACATCGTCGGGACTTTCTACTGTAAAAAGCCGGTCGTAAAGCCTCACTTCGGCAGGAATAGCATGCTTGGCCGATACCCAATGAATCGTACCTTTCACCTTACGGCCATCGGGGGCATTGCCACCACGGGAATTCAGGTCACATGTGCAACGAAGTTCCGTGATTTTTCCGTTTGCATCTTTAATCACTTCATTGCAGGTGATCAGATAAGCATATCGTAACCGCACTTCAGAGCCGGGTGACAAACGAAAATATTTTTTAGGTGGGTCTTCCATGAAATCGTCCCGTTCTATGTATATTTCTCGAGAAAAAGGTACTTTTCTTGTACCCATCGATTCATCTTCAGGATTATTTACAGCATCCAACAAGTCTTCTCCTTCCGGAAAATTGGTAATAACCACTTTCAACGGATCGAGTACACCCATTACACGCAGTGCAGATTTATTGAGGTCTTCGCGGATACAAAATTCCAGCAAGGATAATTCAATCACATTATCCCGTTTGGCAACACCGACGCGTTCTGCAAAGTTGCGGATAGAAGCAGGCGTATATCCTCTCCTGCGCAATCCACATATAGTGGGCATACGTGGATCATCCCAACCCGACACATAATTGTTTTTGACCAATTCGAGCAATTTCCGTTTGCTCATAACAGTATAGTCTATGTTGAGTCTTGCAAACTCGATTTGTTGCGGTGCATGTATTTCCAGTTCTTTGATGAACCAATCGTAGAGCGGCCTATGCACTTCAAACTCCAATGTGCAGATCGAATGGGTTATTCCTTCAATGGAGTCGCTTTGTCCGTGCGCATAATCATACATGGGATAAATGCACCAGGCATTTCCTGTCCGGTGGTGTTCGGCATGTAAGATACGATACAAAACCGGATCGCGCATGTGCATATTGGGCGATGCTAAATCTATTTTTGCCCTAAGTGTTTTCTCTCCATCTTTAAATTCGCCTTTCCGCATCCGCTCGAACAAATCCAAATTCTCCTCTACGCTGCGGTCACGGTATGGGCTTGGCTTTGCCGGTTGTTGTGGCGTACCGCGATCACGGCTGATTTCTTCTTGTGTAAGGTCACATACAAAAGCCTTGCCTTTACGGATCAATTTAATCGCCCATTGATACAGCTGTTCGAAATAGTCGGAAGCATAATATTCGGCATCCCATTGGAATCCGAGCCAATTGATGTCTTCCTTGATGGCATCGACCTATTCGGTATCTTCTTTCACCGGATTGGTGTCATCAAAACGAAGATTGCATTTTCCGTTGTATTTACGGGCTGTGCCAAAATTCAAGCAGATAGATTTAGCATGCCCTATATGTAAATATCCGTTAGGTTCGGGCGGGAAACGCGTATGAACACGTCCTCCGTTTTTTCCGTTGCGGATATCTTCTTCAATAATGGCGTGAATGAAATTCAAGCTCTGCTTTGGCTCTTCTGTTTGAGCAATTGGTCGATCCATATCAATTGATGATTGTTACAAAAAATGCAAATGTAAAGAAAAATGTCGGCTTTGTATTAGAATTTTGTGTTTTTGGTTTTGAGTTTGAACTGATTAAAAAGGTTTTTATCGTTGTGAGTCATGTGATTGCTTTGCAATGTTTTTTGTAAATAAGAAAACGGAAATCATTGACAAAGGGATTAAGAGTATGCCCATTACAAAGAAAGGCGTCCAATTGCTTCCGGTGGTGAGGTGCGGAACCAAATAGGTTGAAATGATGATACCGACGACGGCAGATGCTCCGCCCATTCCGGCGAGCGTGCCGACTGTTTTTCCCGAATGAAAGTCGCTGGGTAGCGTTTGGATATTGGTCATAGCAAACTGAAATCCGCCTAAAATTAACATCACCATCAATGCTGCTGAAAAAGCTGTTGGGGCAAATATGGCGCCAATCATTCCCGGAAGAATAATGATGCATCCAATGGCGATAGATATTTTTCGGGCATATACCGGATCGTAATTCTTTGCTCCGATCAATCGAGCAGGTAACCAACCGCCTGTTAGTCCACCAACAGCTGCACCGACAAAAGGAATCCAAGCTGTTTGGGTTACTTCAATAATGGATAACCCGTATGCTTCTTGCAGATAGATTGGCAACCACGTCATAAACATCCACCAAACGGGGTCGAGAAAAAGCCTGCTTAGAATAATGGAATAACTTTTTTTGTCTTTCAGCAACGTATCCATACTTAACGTCTTGCTTTCTTCTTGTGATATTTCAGTGCGTCCTTGAAGTATGTAATCTTTTTCAGCATCTGTGATCCACGGGTGTTTTTCTGGAGATGCTTTATTGATGATGATCCAAGGTATAATCCATAAGAGGCAGACTGCACCCAAGACGATAAAGGTAGCCCTCCAACCCATGCTTAAAAACAGTAAAGGAATAATTACCGGAACTAATATATTGCCAACGGATGATGCAGCGCCGAACACTCCTTGCGCAAATGCCCTTTCTTTAACGGGAAACCATTCTGCATTTGACTTGGTTGTTCCCGGCCAAGGGCCGGCTTCACCAAGTCCGAGCAATATCCTGAAAAACACCAACGATTTCAAACCTTTGACAATAGCAGTTAATGTGACGGCCCCACCCCACAGAATAGCCGATAGTACAAATCCTTTGCGCGTGCCGATTTTGTCATATACCCTGCCTGATAGTAATTGACTTACCCCATAAGCCAACATGAAAAAGATATTGACGAGCGCCAGCATTTCTTTGGTTTTGTTGTTTTGTTCTTCCGGAGAAAGAGTCTGGTCAATCAATCCCAAATCATTGGCAATTCCGGGTTGGATAACGATGCCTGTTTTCTTGTCGACTTCATCTTTCCACATGTAATTCAATGTTCCCCTGTCCAGAATATTGATCACAGTGACTAATGCGATCAGGGAAAGTATGATCCATCGTAATTCTTTAACTTTTCTACTCATTGGATTTGTTTTGTCGGTGATTATAGCAATCAATCAGCTATTTGCTCATTCAGCATTTAAATGCTCATTTCTATATTTCATGTAATATTCAAATTCCTCTGGAGACATTGTCGTTTTGTAATATTCTATATCTAATTTTTCAATGAGTTCTTCATTTTGCGGATCTTTTCTATATTCTTCATAGGTTTTGATATACGAAGGATGATTTCTGTACATGATTTTTACAATATCTAAATCTGTTAATAAGAACATTATGAATCCGAATCCGCCAATAATAGCGATTCGTTTAAAAATAAACGGATAGAATTTGTTTTCTGATTTAAAATATTGGAATAATGCAACAATTAGGATGATTAAGATTATAAGCAATCCACAATGTAGTTGTAGATGTGCTCCGGGCCAATGTTGGATTTTAAACAATATCCCCATACATATTTCAGATAATCCTATTCCAAGACCGATTGATCCAATTATTCGAAGTGCAGATATGCCTTTGTATGAACTGCTTTGGAAAATTTGCTTTAGTTTAATGCCATTAAAAAATGCAAAGCCAAATAAGAAATAAAAACATGATAAGACTGATAAAGATAAAGTGAGTAGAATGCCAGCGCCAGGTATCAAAAATAATTTCATCACCAAAGCAATGATGGTTATTATTCCAAATATTTTTTCAAATTTTTTCATGGTTTTTGTTTGTTGGGCTAATGTTATTGTATCTCTAATTTTTCCGGCTTAATATTCCATCCATCTTGGCATAATACGATGTCAGACGCATTAACCTTACCCGCGTCGATAGTAATGCTTTTTTTCTCTCCGGGAAGGAATGAGATATAATTGTCACTATATATTACCGGTAGGATACGTTTTCCTGTTTTTTTATCTTTCAGGTTTAATCGTAACATCAAAGCAACATCATTGCTTGTATTGGATAAATCGACTATCAATCGGCAATTGCTGCCATCCGTTTGCGTTTTTACAGATGCATTGACCAATGCTTTTGGCATATCAAGAAGTGCCAAACATGAAGTTGTTGCATCTTCTGTCCAATAAAAGTTTTCCGACACCTGCCGGTTATCATGATATAGTTGTAATTTGATAAAGCAAACCGTTCCTTTCAACGATTCAGGCATTTCCAATTTAAAACATTCTTTGGATGAGGTGCTGGCAATGTCGGTTTGGATTTGTTTGTTCCAAACCTCTTTCCCATGAATATCATAAATA
>JAVBPN010000282.1:0-11197 GCA_031549585.1 Bacteroidales bacterium | reverse complement strand
TCAATTGTTTTTCAAATTGAAAGTCATTATTTCTAAATATCTCTGTCCCCGGTTTTATGGAAACTTGTTTGGCCGGATATATTTTGTTGCCATCGACCCGGTTGACCAACAATCCTTCCAAGTCTTTGCCGGGTTGTATCCAGCATAATCCATCACCGGCACTAAGGGTTTTGGATGTTTCGACCGTGAAGTAATCTTGCTTTGCTTGTGTGACAAGACCGATTCTTTCTCCAATTGATTTCTGAGTATGTACAGATGCGACTTTCTTCTTTTTCCCATCTAAAAAATAATCGGTATATCCCCGATTGAAGGTTTTGTAGGGATCAGGAATAAAATGAAAATCAGTTTTCCCGGATGATGCCTTAACGTAGCTACGATCGGTTTCCAAAATAGTATCTAAAAGCTGCCGGTAATACGCTGTAACATTCTTCAAATAGTTTAAATCCTTTAAACGCCCTTCTATTTTGAAAGAAGTAATACCTGCCTCGATCAAGTCTTTCAAATATGTCGATAAATTCAGGTCTTTTAAAGAAAGCAGGTAAGCGTCAGAAATCAATATATTTCCATCAGCATCCAGCAAATTATAACGCGAACGACATGGCTGGGCACAAACGCCTCTATTCCCACTACGACCTGTAATAGCATGGCTCATATAGCATTGTCCGCTGTAAGATACGCATAATGCACCATGTATAAAACCCTCCAACTCAATGGAAGTATTCGCTTTGATATATTTTATTTCGGGCAAACCCAACTCCCGAGCCAATATAACTCTCTGGAATCCGGATTTCTCCAAAAAGGAAACTTTGTCAACAGTATTATTATGTGTTTGGGTACTTGCAAATAATGGCAAAGGAGGCAAATCACACTGTAACAACCCCATGTCCTGGATGATCAAAGCGTCAACACCCATTTCATACAATTGCCAAACGAGACGAACAGCATCGTCTATTTCATTGTCATATAAAATGGTATTCAGGGCAATGTATACCTTAGCGCGGTACAAATGGGCATACCTTACTAATTCTTCTATTTCTTCAATAGAAGTCGATGCCGCATATCGCGCACTATAGCGAGGCGCTCCAATATATACGGCATCTGCACCATGCAAAATGGCAGCTTTTCCATATTCGGCATTTTTAGCCGGCGACAGAAGCTCAATAGGTATCAATCGACAGGAGGAAAGTCATCATCAACAACATCGGGAGTGCTATTGTCCGAAATAGCTTCCTTAATCTCTTTATCGCTCAATTCTTTCATGTTGGTAACGATAAAGTCCGAAGATAGAAAGTTTCCAAATTGATTGCACTCGTCAATGCCTTCGCGAAATAATTTGGTTAAATCGGAATTGATTGGAATAACAACCCGTAAAGTGGTGAATTCTTCCTTGAAATCCAGCTTTTCGAGTTCGCTATCGTATTTATGAAGAGAATATTCCATTTCCTCCCGTACAATCTTTTGTTGAAACGGCTCTAATTCCTTTTGTTCATTGTTAATCAAGACAACAAAGTAACGTAATTTGTGACCTTTCCCGCCTAATCCGGTGGAAACAAACACTTGTCGCCGCTCGAGCAAATGACTTTCAAGCAAAAGCCTATTTTCTTGCAAAGCCATTTTAGACCAACTAACTAATTCTTCATCAGGATTTTTGGCATACGCTTCGAGGATTCGATATACTTCGGTATCGGGAACACCTGCCATTTCAACCAAGATATTTCTCTTATCTTCTACTGCGACAGATGTATCAAATAATTGTTCTTTCTTTTCCAAAACATCTCCAGCATTAATGGTTCCACGAACCTTCCCCGACGCCTCAAAATATTTAATTTGGACATCTACATCTACCGGCTCCTCTAAAACACTGAAGTTTTCCTGCAAGCTACCAAAAAACTCCTGTATTTTTCGATATACATTTTCGTTATTCATATTGGTAAGCATTTGGATATTTCCTTTTCAAATATAACAATTTTAATGACATAATGTCATTTTTTTAACTATAATATTATTATGCTAAAATCGTACCATTCTTATAAAAATCTATATATACTTACAATAGAGGCACAAAGAATCATATTTTAAAACAAATAATTCTGCCAAAACAATGCCAAATAAACCGCATTTTCCAATGTTACAATCTTGTTTTGCAAAAGATGTATATATTTGCTTTAAAACTCATCAAGTAAAAACGTCCTTATTACATATATTTCAATCTATAATAATGAAAAAATTACAATGTCCCCATTATCTGATGAAAATTATTGTTCTGATATTTTTCTGTTTGCCAAATTACTACATTTTTGGACAATCAACCGAATCTTTATATTTATCTGGAAAAGGCACAGATGATGCTGTTTTATGGGATTTTTATTGCACTGCTGGGCACAATAGTGGCAAGTGGACACAAATTCCTGTTCCTTCTAATTGGGAATTCCATGGATTCGGACAATTTAATTATGGCCACGACAAAGGACGTATCAATGAAAGCGGCATGTACCGTTATCGCTTTAATGTTCCGGCAAATTGGAAAGATAAAAAAGTCAACATTGTTTTTGAAGGATCGATGACCGATACCGAAGTAAAAATTAATGGCAAATCCGCCGGAGCTACCCATCAAGGAGCGTTTTATTGTTTTCGATACGACATCAGTAAGTTACTCAAGTTTGGTAAGGAAAATTTATTGGAAGTAACCGTACATAAAGCCTCATCCAATTCATCAGTTGAAGAGGCGGAAAGGAGAGCTGACTTTTGGGTATATGGCGGTATCTTCCGTCCGGTATGGTTAGAAGCGCTACCGCAAAACCATATTGAACGCACGGCCATTGATGCGCAAATGAATGGCCGCTTTAATATGGACGTCTTTGTCGGGAAAAAAATATCAAAAGGTGAAATTGTTGCCCAAGTGAAAACATTGGATGGAAAACCTTATGGAACACCCATTCGCCAATCGTTTGAAAAATTAGATTCCATACGTCTGTCCGGAACATTTTCCAACCCGGCATTATGGTCATCTGAATTCCCAAATCGCTATTTGGTAGAAGTAACACTATCGCAAAACGGAAAAGTATTGCATCAGGTCGAGGAAAAATTTGGATTTCGCACAGCAGAACTACGCCCCGGCGATGGTTTTTATGTAAATGGCGTAAAAATCAAATTCAAAGGCGTCAACCGGCACACCCATTGGCCGACATCGGGACGGGCAAGCAACCGTACCATCAGCTTAAATGACGCATTGTTGATCAAGGAAATGAATATGAATGCCGTCCGCATGTCGCATTATCCACCGGACAAACATTTTTTGGATGTCTGCGATTCATTGGGATTGTATGTAATTGACGAATTGACTGCATGGCAATACCCGCCTTATGAAACACCTGTTGGGAAAAAGCTGGTCAAAGAAATGATCACCCACGACGTAAATCATCCATGTATTGTGATGTGGGCCAATGGCAATGAAGGCGGCTTCAATTTCGAGCTATTGCCGTCGTTTGCACGTTATGATATTCAAAAACGGCTGGTGATACACCCTTGGTTGGAAGAAAAAAACACAAATACCTATCATTACATATCTTATGGGGTAGGTACTCACTTTGATTTTGAAGGGAACAAAGTATTCTTCCCCACTGAACTTTTGCATGGGCTTTATGACGGCGGGCATGGCGCTGGATTGGATGATTTCTGGAAACTAATGTACGAAAATCCTCTTAGTGCCGGCGGCTTCCTATGGGATTTTGTTGATCAAGGCGTAGTACGCAATGATAAAAATAATATTATTGATACCAGCGGCGACCTAGCCGCAGACGGTATTTTAGGGCCTTATCGTGAAAAAGAAGGGAGTTTTTTCACCATCAGAGAAGTATGGTCTCCTGTTTATCTGGAAGGTACCAAATTTATCCCTAAATCGTTTGACGGGAACATTCGCGTCCAAAACCGTTATCATTTTACCAACCTAAACCAATGTTCTTTCTCTGCCGAATGGGTCACATTTGATTATCCTACCGGCAAAACCGTTTCGGTATCTGCAAAAGTAACTGCCCCCGATGTTGTTCCCGGAAATTTCGGTATTTTGAAGGTAGATATACCTTCTAATTTTACAATTTATGATGCATTGTACTTAAAAGCCGTTGATCCGCATGGAAAAGAAATTTATACATGGACACGTACCATTGCCTCTGCTGAAACATTTGCTCCCAATTTGGTAAAAACGGGTAACGGACAGATCAACCGGAGCGAAACCTCTGGCGAATTGACCTTCAAAGCAGGACAGACAACGCTTACTATTGATAAAGCAAAAGGAATCATCCGCAAAATCGAAGTGGCTGGAAAAGTACTTCCGCTTACGAACGGACCGCGTTTCACAACCGGCAAATTGGAAATTTTTGAAACCAAATCATTTGAAAAAGATGGTACACACTTTTCGGAATTTTACTTCAGGCTACAAGGTTCCGACCGGAAAGTAACCCGTAATTACATTCGCATCGCCCTACTCCCATCAGAATGGGTTTCTTTCGAATATTCATTTGATATAGGCGGATTGCACGACCATATTGGCGTAACTTTCGACTTTCCTGACGAAAACATCAAAAGCGTGAAATGGTTGGGTAATGGCCCTTACCGTGTATGGAAAGACCGGATGAAAGGCGTAACATTCGGTATCTGGGAAAAGGATTATAACAACACCGTAACAGGCGAATCGTGGATATATCCTGAATTCAAAGGATTTCATTCCAACCTGTATGCCGCCGACCTTTTTACCCAGTATGGCACGTTAAAAATTGTAGCTGCTTCTGAAGATTTATTCTTGCACTTATTCACGCCTGATAATCCTGTCGGCCGCCATAACGATAATACAATCGGGATATTCCCCGATGGACAAATCTCTATATTGAATGCCATCAGCCCTGTAGGCACGAAATTCAAAAAACCTGTAGATATTGGGCCTCAGGGACAACCCAATAATTTCGTTAGTTCATCGCATGCCGATCCGTTAATGGGTAAGTTTTTCATCAAATTCGAGCCTAATCCGTAAAATGTAGTTGCATAAACGTCATTGCGAGCGTCAGCGAAGCAATCCATTTATTTAGAGTGATTACCTTCGGTGAAATCGCTTTGCTAAGTTGCTTCGTCGTTCCTCCTCGCAATGACGAGATAAAATCAACCTTTTTGGGGGAAAATCAATTAGACTTTGTGATCTCTGATGTCAGGGTTGTTTGCCTATGTATGCCAATATCCCGCCATCCACATAAAGGATATGCCCATTGACAAAATCGGATGCCGGTGAAGCGAGGAATACTGCCGGCCCTTTCAAATCATCGGGTGTGCCCCAACGTGCCGCCGGTGTCTTAGCAATGATAAAAGCATTAAACGGATTCCCCTCTTTACGTAGAGGTTCAGTTTGTGGTGTAGCAATATACCCCGGGCCAATGCCGTTACATTGAATGTTGTACGGTGCGTATTCCGAGCAAATATTACGTGTAAGCATTTTCAATCCGCCTTTTGCTGCGGCGTATGCTGCAACTGTTTCACGCCCTAATTCGCTCATCATGGAACAAATGTTGATGATCTTGCCACCACCTTTTTTGATCATGCCGGGAATAACAGCTTTGGACATAATAAAAGCACCAGTCAAATCAACATCCACAACTCTACGGAAATCTTCGACAGACATTTCTGTCATTGGTATACGTTTTATAATACCTGCGTTATTAACCAGAATATCAATTGCTCCGGCATCTTTTTCGATCTCGGCAACCATTGCTTTGACATGTTCTTCTTCAGTTATATCGCAAACATAGCCTTTGGCATCAATGTTTGCTTGCGTAAATGCTTCAATTCCTTTTTTAACATTGTCCGGATTACTGCCATTAAATACGATCCGTGCTCCAGCTTCAGCCAATGCCGAAGCAATAGCAAAACCAATACCATATGAAGCGCCGGTAACTAACGCTGTTTTATTCTCAAGCACAAACATTTTATTCATAATTGTAACTTTTATTAGATATTAATATTGAACCGATAGTACCTTTAGAAAATGAGTTTCATTTATCATTTTGGCTAAAGCCCTTATAATAAATCAAATTTGTAGCCGTCAGCTAAAGCTGGACGGCAATGAAAATCATCAAATTCATTGCCGTTGGATTCATCCAACGGATGATAAATACAATACAATTAAGGCTTTAGCCGAATTACAATTTAGAGGTTTTTCTCCAAATGCACTACGAGTTATATTGAAAATCGCTTATAAGTTTGATTTTGACTAAACAAACTTTGTGCCTTTGCGCCTAATACTCCTGCCACTAAGTCACAAAGACACAAAAAGCGTATTCTATAAAATGATGATCTTTTCTGAACGCTTTGTTTATATTATAAATATCTTATAAACAGTGTTAAAATGGAAAGTCTTCCAGAGGCTTCTCTTCTAATTCTTCGTGTACCGGCTTCTGTGCAACCCCATGAATAAGATCTCCATCCACGATAATCGCCTTGTAAGGAGTTACAGGGCATGCATATTCGCATGCACCGCACCCGACACAAATATGGGTATTGACGTGGGGGATGGTTAATTCACCTTTGTAAGGAACCATGGTGACCGCCTGAGTCGGACAGTGTTCTGAACAAGAACCACAGGATGTTTCGTCTGTATAAACAATGCAATTATGCTCGACAAAACGAACTTTTCCTATTTGTGTTGTTATCTTTTCTTCGACTGTTAATGGTAAAATTGCTCCATTGGGGCATACGTCGCCACATTTGACACATTCAAAATTGCAGAAACTTGCATGATAATCCATAAAAGGCTGCATCATGCCAAAAAATCCGTATTCAAGAAACGAAGGCTTCAACACGTCGGTTGGGCATGCACTGACACAGAGGTGGCAAGCTGTACATGTACTCAAGAAATGATCATGGTTCATGGAGCCCGGAGGTGTTACATGATGCGGTTTTACCACCACTTCTTTTCCTGTTCCGTGGCCACTACCTTTTCCATGAGCATTATCTTGATCTTGGCCTGCCCTAACCCTAGTACGGCTTTGGGCTAAGGCGCTGATAGAAAAACTACTTAATGCCGGTATCAAAAGCAGGCTCGAAGCAATAAATTGACGCTTGGACGAATCGGTTTTAGCTGCCGGTTTATCTTTCGCTGTGATTAAAGCATATTTGATACTGTCTTTATCACACGCTTTCAGGCAATTGCCGCAACCAACGCATCTACTAAAATCAACCGTCTGATGCTTGACATCGATGCATTGCGCTTTACACGCAAACATGCACTTTCCGCATTGGTTACAACCCGATTGATCAATTTTTATTTTGAATAAGGAAACTTTTGATATGAATCCCAAGAAGGTGCCGACAGGACAAACAGTATTGCAGTATAAACGCCCTTTACTAAATGAAAGCCACACAACCAAAATAAGCATAACCACCGGCACAATCAACGTAAAAGGGTTGGCTTTGATGATGGTTACAGGATATAATGCGTATGAACCCATTGATTCAAGTATTTTTACCAACAAGTTGTTTCCTGCAACATAAACAAACCGGAAAAGATCTGATGTAAAACGCCCAAAATTGCTGTAAGGGTCTAATAAATTCAGCAAGAAAATACTTCCCGTGAATAAAGACAGAATAACCACTACCAGAATAGAGTAACGCAACCATGTTTTAGCCGGAGCAAAACGGAAACGTTTTTTCTTTTTATCCTTCTTTGTCTTTCTGGAGAACCATGTGATCACATCTTGAAAAATCCCTAACGGGCAAAGATAAGAACAGTATACACGCCCGAAAAGCAAGGTGAGCACAAGTACAATGATAAACCCATAAGCGGTTATCACCAAGCCATGCCCCACTGTCTGTATAAATTTAAGGGCCGAAGGAATAAATTGAAAGAAAAGGATGCGATTATACCATGCCGGAGATAAGGAATCACTGAAATCCAAGAATGTGAACCCTATTGCAAGTAACATCAAAATAGAAATAACAACTCGAAATGATTTTAAATGACGTTGCATGTGACGTTTATCAATTGATTTTAATAGTTTTTAGCATTTTACTCCGCTTGTATCATACAATCGAAGCTATTTTTATGGATAAATTTTAAAAATCACAAACTCTCCCGGCCTTATCCAAGCCTTTATATAATCAGTCTTTCGCAGAAAACAAATAGATGACACACTGTATTAACGCATGTCATCTATTTAACCTACAACCAATCGTTAAATTATTATATCCTAATCCGATTAACGTTCAATTTGGACACATCAATCTGTCCCAATCCCATTTCACTTGCCATTTTGATATGGGCAATTGTTTCGGGCTCTTTCCCAAATATTTTAGCCGCTGCCGCATCAGCAGCAACAATATCGGTAGAAAGAATCTGGGTTTTTTCGAGTGAAATATCGCTGGCCGAAACACCTTTGGGGCCATTGCGTTTCATCACGCGATAACCGTCAATAATGTTCAAATCGGGCTTGCGATATGAAGCCATGTCTGCGATACATTGTTGCAAATCGTTGGTATGCCAAAACTCACGATCCCAAACAATACCCATGAGGTTTTTCATAGCAAATGATACCAAAGCGCCACCGTGGTGTTTTAAGATCGGCACATTGATGAATACATCAGCATTCAAAAGGGTTTCGTGCACTTTCGCATTTTTCAGCGATTTTCCTTTAGGCACAGAAACCGGCTTATAATAACTTTCGCTATTGCCACTGATCACTTTTGCACCGGCTGCTTTAGCCGCTTTTTCGATACCACTTGTAGCGTATGACTTTTGCCAATTGTCACAAGTATGGTCAAATACAAATACTTCCTTTGCTCCGGCAGCCAAGCAATGTTCAACAATCTTTGCAACCAATTCAGGATTGGTATTTGCTCCCAACTCGGGCGTCCTGTCCCAACCAATATTCGGTTTAACAACCACCGTTTGGCCGGATTTTACGAAGGCTTTCATACCGCCCAATGAGGCAATGCCTTTTTCGAACATTTCGACAGCTTCTCCTCCCATTACAGCAACCAAATCATAAGGTGCATTAGGATTAGACGCACTGTTTCCAAAAGCTTCGTCTAAAGACAATAATGAAAAACCTGCTCCGGCAGCAACGCCGGCTCCTATACTTTTTGTGATAAAATCCCGTCTCTTCATTTTAAATTTGTGTTCGTTCGAATATTTATTTGAAATAACTGTTGCAAAGTAATCATTTTTTTCTGTGGGAAATGCACTTTTTATATTTTTTTAACAAAAAGCTCCTCCTTTCCGCACATACCCATATCTTCATAAAATCGCCTCTAAAATAAAGCAATATGACAACCAAATGATCAAAGTAAAGGCTATATCTATTATTATTTTCGTTTTAAATAAATTAAGCTATTTGGCACATAAGTATCCTCCTTCCAGAAGTAAATCCGTAAAATATTTCTTTCTGTTATTTGTCTGTTAAAATAGAAAATTAAATCAAACAAAATAATCCGCAACCTAAAGGAAAACTTAATGTACTTTTTACCTTTGCGGGATTAAAAAAGACCAGATGTCAGTATTCGAATATGTCTTGATACTATTGGCTGCAATATGCCTGTCGAATTTTATCAACCGGTTTATTCCGGCAGTATCCGTACCCATCATACAAATAGCTTTGGGAGCGCTCATCACCTTATTGCCGTTGGGATTCCTACCGGATTTAGAACCCGATTTGTTTTTTGTTTTGTTTATTGCGCCCTTGATATTTAACAATAGCATGCTGGCAGATAAGAAAACGATGTGGACACAGCGAAAACCTATATTGAACATGGCCATCGTATTAGTATTTGCTACTGTCATTGCGGGTGGATATTTTGTCCATTTCCTGATACCGGCTATGCCTCTTGCCGCTGCATTTGCTTTGATCGCTGCACTGGGCCCAACCGACGACGTAGCCGTCGCATCTGTGAGTAAACGGGTAAATGTGCCGCCTAAAATCATGCGGATTTTAGAAGGAGAATCGATCATTAACGATGCTTCCGGCATTGTATGCTTCCAATTTGCATTAGCAGCAATGCTTACCGGTTCATTTTCTGTTGTTCAAGCCACCGAACGCTTTTTTATTATTGGCTTGGGAGGTGTTGCCGTTGGATTATTATTCACGGGGATCAAATACTCATTTGTCAAATGGATACGTTCGTTGGGTATGGAAAATATTACGCTGCATATCCTAATCGAGATACTCACCCCATTTGCCATTTACCTGATTGCAGAAGCGTGGCATGTTAGTGGTATATTGGCAATTTTCGCAGCCGGTATTGCCCATTCATTTAAACGCGATAAGCTGAACCCCGAAACAGTCAACCTGAACATCGCATCGGACAGCATTTGGTCGGTATTGTCATTTACTATCGAAGGTTTGGTATTCTTGATATTAGGAACGCAATTGCCTAAAATATTGAATACGATCAATCAAAATACATACACGATCAGCACATGGGAAATTATCGCTTATATCCTTTTGATTGTTCTGTTGTTTTTGATATCGCGATTTGTTTGGTCAATTGCCACCATTAAAAAGAAAACGTATGCCGACCCCGAACATCCGTTAAGTAAGATCCGGGCCGGGGTCATCTTTAGCCTTTCGGGAGCAAGAGGCGCTGTTACATTGGCCAGCGTCATGTCAATTCCCTTGTTGTTGGACAATGGCGAAGCTTTTCCCCAACGAGATTTGATTATACTTATTGCAAGCGGCGTTATCCTGGTTTCCCTGGTCATTACTAACTTTATTTTGCCCTTGTGTGTCGAAAAGAAAATTGTCGAAAATAAGGTTACTGAGAACGAAGCATATTTGGAGATATTGCACAATGTCGTCGCAGAATTGAAAAGTCGCGTTACTCCGGAAAACATGGCGGCAACGGCAATTATTATGGGTAATTATCACAACCGTATTGTAGAATTGCAACGCAAACAAAACAACCGTCCATCCGACCGCGAAACCGAACGGAAATTGAAAATCGCGATTTGTGAATGGGAAAAAGAGAATGTCACCGGAATGCTTGAACGTGGCGAAACGGATGAAGGTATAGCCCAACGATATCTGAATATTTTGGACATCCAAATCCGCAAACTTTCAAATCATAAGTTTTATCCTTTGAGGACAATTAAAAGGAATATCACACGGATGATTAAGCATAGCTGGCGATCAATCGGGAAAGAAGGAAGCGCCGAATTGCGTGC
>JAVBPN010000207.1:0-3623 GCA_031549585.1 Bacteroidales bacterium | reverse complement strand
AAGAGAAATGCTATGAAAAAAATGCCTGCTTTTTTTGTTGTATTTATACCAAATAGCTTGAGATGGGCTATTCGCGACTGTCGCATGTCATGAAAAGCTCTTTTAGAGATGATTGCAGATGTAATAATTCGGAACATGCTTTTAATGTTCTTGTCAAAATTCGTTGATCACGTGTTGTATTTTTACCAGGCGTTCCAACAATTCTTTTAATTTTTCTAAGGGCAACATATTGGCGCCATCCGATTTGGCGTGTGCGGGATCCGGATGTGTTTCAAGGAAAATTCCATCTACGCCAACGGCAATTCCTGCGCGTGCTATGGTTTCAATCATTTGAGGCAGGCCGCCGGTCACACCTTCTACACTATTAGGCTGTTGCAGCGAGTGCGTTACATCTAATATTACCGGAAACCCCGTTTCTTGCATACGGTTGATACCTCGATAATCGACTATAAGATCGTAATATCCAAACATGGTTCCGCGATCAGTAAGCATCACACGGTCATTGCCGGCTTGTACCACTTTGTCAGCGGCAAATTTCATGGCTTCGGGAGCCAAAAATTGCCCTTTTTTTATGTTAACCACTTTGCCTGTTTTTGCTGCGGCAACCAGTAGGTCTGTTTGACGACACAGGAAAGCAGGTATTTGTAAGATATCGACGTATGGAGCAGCCATTTCGGCATCGGCTTCAGTATGTATATCGGTAACTACGGGTATATGCAGGCTTTCTTTGATATTGGCTAAAATTTCGAGCGCTTGTATATCTCCAATTCCGGTAAAAGAATCAAGCCGCGAACGATTGGCTTTGCGGAATGATCCTTTGAAGATAAAAGGAATCTGCAAATCATCCGTCAACTTTTTGATATGACGGGCTATATCAAAGGAGATTTGTTCGCCTTCAATTACGCATGGGCCAGCCATTAAGAAAAAGTTACCGCTGTTGGTGTGGTTGATATGAGGAAGTGTGCTTAGCATCTTTTAATGTTTAATTATCAATGATTAATGCTTTATCGATAAGAGTTTATTGCTCATCATTTGGTTGCTGAATCAGTTGCATAAACTCTTCTTCTGATAAAATCGGAATATTCAGCGTTTCGGCTTTTTTTAATTTTTCCGGGCCCATTTTTTCTCCAGCAAGTACATAATCGGTTTTGGAAGATATGGAACTTGCGTTTTTGCCGCCATGTTCTTCGATCATTTTTTTGATATCATCACGTGGAATAGAGAAAATGCCGCTTACAACAATAGTTTTCCCTTTTAGCGCGTCCGACAAGTTTTGGTAATTGCTCTCGTCAATGGCCATTTGAACTCCGGCTTGTTTCAATTGATCTATAATGGCGCAATTGGCTGGGTTTTTGAAGAATCCGACTACACTTTCGGCAATTCTTTCGCCGATTTCATCTACCGAAATCAATTCTTCAAAGGTTGTTTTTTCTAATACCTCAATTGATTTGAAGTAGCGGGCTAACTTTTTGGCAATAGTCTCGCCAACAAAACGTATTCCTATAGCGTAAAGCACTTGTTCAAACGGTATTTTTTTTGATGCTTCGATGCCTGCCAATATATTTTCAACAGTCTTTGCTTTGAAACTTATTTTCCGGGTGTTTCCGTCATCATCTGTGATGGCTTTTTCTAATCCGAATAATTGTTCATATGTCAACGTATACAAGTCAGCAGCATTGCGGATTAGCCCGTTATCGAATAACATTTGAATTTTTCCTTCGCCCAAGCTGTCTATATCCATAGCCCGGCGGCTGATGAAATATTCGATGCGTCCCCTGATTTGTGGCGGACATCCGTTTTCATTGGGGCAATACCAAGCCGCTTCGCCTTCATTGCGGACAAGTTTTGTTCCGCATTCAGGGCAATGGCTAATGAATGTAGTAGGCTGGCTATTTTCAGGGCGTTTTTCCATATTGATGCCTACTACTTTGGGGATAATTTCACCTCCTTTTTCCACGTACACCGTGTCGCCAATACGAATATCCAACAATTGTATTTGGTCAGCATTGTGCAGTGACGCCCGTTTTACGGTTGTTCCGGCCAGACGGACCGGTTCTAAATTGGCAACCGGCGTAATAGCGCCTGTTCGGCCTACTTGGTAAGAAATGCTTTGAAGCAAAGTTTCTACTCTTTCAGCCGGGAATTTGTATGCTACAGCCCATCTTGGGCTTTTGGCCCGCATGCCTAATTGCTGTTGCTGTTGTAAGTTGTCGACTTTGATGACAATTCCGTCAATGTCAAATGGTAATTTTCTTCTTTCTACAGCCCATTTATCGATGAATTGTTTTATTTCATCCATATTGTTGCAGATAACAGCATATGGCGGAACATGAAAGCCCCATTCACGCGCTTTTTTCAGGTTTTCATAATGCGATTGTGTTGGCAACGTTTCTCCGATTAAATAATATAAAAAGCAATCCAATGAACGTTTGGCAACTGAAGCAGAGCTTTGCAATTTCAATGTGCCAGCTGCGGCATTTCGTGGATTGGCGAATGGAATTTCCCCAATTTCAAAGCGTTCCTTATTCAATCGTTCAAAAACTGGATGGGTCATCATGATTTCACCCCTAATTTCAAATTCTTTAGGCCATCCGTTGCCTTGCAACCTAAGCGGAATACTTCGAACCGTACGTATGTTGTTTGTTACATCATCGCCACGTACACCATCGCCACGAGTGACGGCTCTAAATAGTTTTCCATCTCGATATGTCAAACTAATGGACGCTCCATCATATTTCAATTCGCACACATATCGGTAATCCTCGGCAAGGTCTTTTTTTACCCGTGCATCAAAGTCATATAGTTCGTTTTCGCTATATGTGTTATTTAGAGACAACATGGGATATTTATGTTCAGCTTGCTGAAATTCGGTATTGATATCGCTGCCCACACGTTGTGTCGGAGAATTGGGATCGGCATATTCGGGATGTTGTTTTTCCAATGCTTCCAATTCTTTAAGCATCATATCGTAGTCATAATCACTGATGGTGGGTTGTGATAATACGTAATAGAGATAATTATGCTTTTCAAGCTCTTGACGTAAATCTGCTATACGTTGTGCAATATGATCCATTCTGAAAGGCGGTTTTTTCTACAAATGTATGATTTTTTCCAATAGAACAGTATTGGTTGGGTTCTTGTTCTGAAGATTAACGATTTCGGTAATTAACAGTGTTTTGTGAAAAACTTTATTATTACAGTTACGCAACGTCCTTGCAATTTTTACATCTTTGTATTGAAAGGTCGAACTTTTCATGCTTTTGCCTGTTTTTTATAAAAAGGCAATAAATGATATAGGAAATTGTTTTCGGCGAGCTTCTTCGGAGGTTCATCCAAACATTTAAAATGTCACTCGGATGAAAAAAAGAATTTCATTATTGATAGGTCGGATCATATCGTTTTTTGAAAAAAATCGTTCTAATCAATCACTTAATGCACAAAATTGGGATGATACTTATGATATGATTTTTTACGAACGAATTGACAAGTATACCCATAAATAAGATTTGGTGTCAGGCATCGTAATCTCCCGATTTTTAACTACTTTTGTACAAATCACTAGGCGATGTTTGCTCATAGAGACCAGTTATTTTCAAAAACATGGTTTAAAAACGGTTTTTTAA
>JAVBPN010000270.1:0-11933 GCA_031549585.1 Bacteroidales bacterium | reverse complement strand
TATCTCAAAATCATTGTCGGCAAATTTTCCGATTTTGACAAATGTGTTCGGATAAAATGCTCCGGGGTCTTTGCCGAATAAAACAATGGCAGCACGTTTGAGTTGTCTATTTTTCGCCAAACGGAGTTTTTCCAACAGTTCGGGCATGGAAAGTCCATCTATATCGGGCAAACGACCGGCTTCTTCCGCTTTTCGCAAGAAAATCTTTATGGTTCTCTCGTCTATATCATCAAACGAGGCACGGGTTTCAATTACATCGTCCCAAGTATGACCTGCGCGTTTGAGTAAGAACTCGTTCAGGGCCGCTCCCGTCAATTCATGCTTTACACTTCCACTTCGGTAATAGTATCTGCCTCTCAATGAAATCGGCACGGAGTAAGGCTGCACAATAATCTCGATAAAATATTTATCGTTCTCGTGCAAAAGATTCACTTCGGTAGTAATTCCCATATTGTTTTTAATCTTATTGGGAATTTCATCCATTAGCTTTTTATAACCCTCCAAGCCGACAACATGCCCCGCATCGTCTTTGCCAATATATATTCGTCCGCCTTGAGCGTTGGCAAAACCGCATATCCACTTGAGATAATCATCATGCCAAGAGGATTTGTATTCTATGTTTTGTTGTTCGGGCATAATTATTAATTTGTTGACTTGATAATCTGTGCAACACTTTCACTTCTTGTTTCCTGCAAAATTATTCGATTACGAACTTCGTTTTTATAGTCATTCCATTCATCAAATAAATGAAGTATTTGCTGCTCCATTGGTAATGGCGAAACTTTGTCAAGTGATTCTTTAATAAGTTCCAAAACATCTACTTGTTGCGATTTAATTTCTTCCTCAAAATAGAGTTCATACACACACGCATCAATCATTTTTTCGAAATAGGAAGCAATAATATCGTTGCTGACTATTTCTGAAACAGACATATTTTCTTTATTTTTTAGATAAAGAATTTGATTGACAAGAGTGATTATTGGTTGCTGCTCTTTCGCTGATGCATTGTAAATAGGAATTTGCAATAGTGGCTCTTTATCTATTTGGAAGTTATCTCCTTGCATTTTTCCTTTGTTTTTCAACCAAAAAGCAATCAACTTCGAATTTAAAACACCAACTAAATATTTTAAATTGAAACGGTTTGTTTTAATTACGAAAAATGTAGCCGAAACATAACAATCAAAATTCGAATAAGAAAAAGAAGGCTGTCCTACGCATTTTCGTTGAGCAACAATTTTTTCGCCTTTAAAAAATAACTCTTCACGTGTACGATGTAATCCATAAGGTTTGTTATCGGAAGTAATCACAGATGCAAATTTATCCAAATGCTCTTTTAAATTTGGATAATTAATCATACTCCTTGGATTTTTAAAACTCGAATCAGTATAAATCAACCACAATTTATTTTCGCGATTAGAATAATATCTTTGAATTTGTTCTGTTGTGTAATATGGTTTTATCAAGTTTAATTCTTTTTCGGACAATCGTAAATTGTATTTTTCTTCATCTGTTAAAGCAAAAACTCCTTGCCCCACAATAAAATCATTACCAAGGGTTGTTGTATTTTTTTTGTTTAGGAAGTCTTGCGGAAATACAATACCTTGTGCTATTTCTTTTTCCGTTAAATAAATTCCTTTTTCTGCTAACTTATCAAGGGTTGCATCACTTGAACTGAAAGTCAAAAATTTATCTTTCAAATCATTTCTGACTATTTTAGGAAAAAGATAAGTGGCTTTATTATTTGTATGTTTATTCAGTAAGCTTAAAGCATCTGCAAGTACTGTATTTCCAGCTAACTTACGATAATCAAAATTATAATTATCTAAAATGCTGTTTTTTGAGAATAACATTACCATCGTTTGAATACTTGCGCTCTCAAAAATCATAAAATTGCCAAAATCAACAAGCTGCTTTATTAGTGTGTCTGAAATTACTTTATTTCTCAATTTGCTTGCACCTGAACTTGTTACCCAATTATTTGTAGCGATAAAACATAAGTGACCGTTACTTTTCAAGAGATCAACTCCATAACAGGTAAACATATACCACAAATCCATTTTACCTTGATAGTATGGCGAATTTTTATACTGCTCAAACAATTTTTTCGAAATTTTCCCTTCTTTCAAATACGGCGGATTTCCAATCACGATATCAAAGCCATCTTTCAATCCAAACATCCATTCTGTATCAAAAAATGGTGAAGAGACATTTTGGTCGTAAGGATTCCATAGCGTCAACTGTTTGGCATCTTGAGGTGCAAAATCGTTGTTTGCCTCCAGTAAGCGTGCCAATTTTTTGCGCAGTTCCTCGTCTTTGCTGCGGTATTCTTTTTTCTTTTGAGCAGTATCTGCACCGAAATGCAGGTGCCGAATTTCGAGCAATGATTTTTTGGTAACTTCAATTTGCGGGTCTTCAAAAAGATTGCCTTGTGCATTCCTTTTAGCTAATCCAATCAGGGTGTTGGCAGCCACAAATTTGGTTTCCAAGTTTGGTAAGGGTTTTATGCCTAAATTGTCTGCTTCATAATTGGGCGTTTGCTCGCAAATAAGCGAAATAAAAAACCGTAATTTGCTTATTTGAACGGCTATCGACTGAATGTCTACTCCATAAATACAGTTCTCAATCAAATGTAATTTCAACTCGAAGATAGAAATGGATTTTGGTAAAGGCAATTTCTCAATAATTGCTAACATTCTGTTTAGTACGCCCATCGGGAAAGCGCCGGAACCACAAGCGGGGTCGAGAACTTTAACATTTAGCAATGCTTTGTATATGTCTGCACTTTGTTTGTGGTTTGTTTGATTGCTCTGATTATCAAATAGATTTACCAAATCCGAAGCCTCGCAATTCAAACAATTTACCAAATACGCTTTTAAACTCTCATCAACCATATAATTGACAATTTCGCGGGGCGTATAAAACGAGCCTGATTGATTGCGGGCGGTTTCTTTGGTTTCTGGGTTGTATGTGCCCAACAGGTTCTCGAACACTTTGCCCAACAATTCCGGGTCAAGTGCTACTTTGATATCATCGGGCGTATTTTCTTCAATCGTGAAATTGTATTTACTCAATAATGGTATTAAGCCTTTATCTTTTTGGAAGAACAAAATATTGGGAATATGGGCGCGCGATTGCCTGTCTTTTCTTCTGCTAAAACCGTCGCAATAAATAATTTTACCATTACTGTCGGGCGTGTCTTTATCCAAACATTCAAATAAACCACCATTTAAGAAAGGAACTTTATTAAACAGTTTAATCACTTCGTCGTTGGAAATAGAAAATTCGTCTGCATACCGATAGAGTGTTTTTATACCGTATTGCGCTTTATTTTCGTAGTAGGTGCCATCGGCGGCAAAAGCGCGATCTTCTATTCTATTGTTGAGCGTGGCGAAAAACAGGTTTTGCAGGATGGCCCTGTAATAGTTATCTTGTACATTACTGGTAGCATCAAAATCTTTTAAAATTGATTTCAATTGGTTGATTTCAAAAATACTTTCGGGAACGAGTTGCTTTTGTTTGATAAACCATACAAACATCAACCGGGTAATGAGGCGAATCATGTGTTCCTCAATTTGCCGGTCATCGGCTTCCGTACTTCTGTCGTTAGGGAATGTTATGCCGAACTCTTCAGACAAAGCCCAAAAATACCAATTAGACAATTCTTCATAAAACTCCTTGGTAAGCGTTTCGACCGAGAAGGCGTTTTTAATATCGTCCAAAGTCGCGTTTCCGCGCTTACCGGCAATAATTTTCAACCGTTCGGCAGGCGTCTTTGTTTTTTCGTTTTCGCCCAGCACATAAGTAAATCGCTTTGGTGCGGTGCTTTGCACACTAAAATTACCGTCAGCATCAATAGTTGGCTCACTACTGATAAACGAAAGGCGATATTGGCCTTGCATCACCGTATCTTCGCTGTGATAGAACGCCAAAATTCCGTGATAACGGGCGTGGTCGATAAATTTAACGACCAATTCGCGTAATCCTACGCGATTTCGGGCAATCCGGATATCTGCACGAGTTTCAATTTCCAGCACAGCAAGATTTTTCCCACCAGCAAGTTTCACAGCAGCAAAACGCTTTACGGATTTTATGTTTTCCTTGTCGATTTCAATATTTTCGGCTTGTGTTTCAAATTGCACCTGCGTGCCGAAAATATCGCCGAGCCAATTTTGCCAATTTTGGCGGCTGTATGCTTGCTGGAGTTCTTGTTGTGTCATCATATAATTCTTCTTATAAACTTCTTTTAATTTATTCATATTTTAGAAAAAGAAATTATTGATATTCAAAGATATGTGAAATTTTTCTTCTTCTAATTCTTCTTCTAAAATTATTTTTCTTCTTTTAAATTTTCAATATCCATTCGGAATTTTTATAAGTACCTACATTTACTATTTTATCGTTTGTTCTTAATTCTGAAATCAGGTTAGTAATCATGTTTTTCTTTTGCGCGTCATTAATAATATCGGGCAGTTTATTCCAAAGCAGGTTATCAATATCTTTACGGTTCATACTGCCGTGCTGCGAAATTGATTGCAATATAAAATCAAGATAATATTGTTTGTTCATACCTTTGTTTTTAGAATATTCAGCTTTTTTGTCCGTTATCCGGGCTATTTTTGCGCCTACAAAATAATTCGGTTTTCGCCCTTCAATCATTTTTTTCTTGCGTAATTCATTTGCAGCATGGTCGGTTATTTCCAAACTTTTTTGAACACGGTCTAACAAAATCACTTCGGTTAAAGTCAAATCGTTGCGTTGAATCAGCATTTTAGAATAGTTATTGTCTATTTCATGTCCATAAATTTTTAGAACAACTTTATTTTGTTGCGACAAATCGTAATCGGGCATTGGAAAAAACCGTTTCATTTGCGAAAGGCAAAGCGAATATATTCCGTATCCCAAACGGTCAATCATACCAAGATTTACCATTGCCGTAGCGAGCCACAGATTGCGGTATTTTGTCGGTGTTTTTTCACCAATGGAATAATCATCGGGGGTACCTTCATAGAAATTTCCTGCATTTTCAAAAAGCAATTTGTCTATTTGTTCGGTAACAAGAATGCGGCTATTTAATGCATAATCCTGATGAACAATACAATTATGCAGTGCTTCTAAAATACTGCGAGTGTCGTATTTATCAACGGTAGTTGCCAAAAGTTCGTTGTCCGGAAAAAACTTGTATTTGATGTTGCGTATCCGTTGCATCACTTTTGTTGTGTTGAGCAAAAACGGTGTTGCAAAATGTTCATAAGCCTTTTCTTCACCATCAAGTTTCCAAGTAATTTCGGCAACCGAAGGCAATAAATAGTGTGTTGCTTCTTCTTTCCCAAGCAATAAAATTGCAGTACGGGTAATCTTGCCGGCTATCGTAATTTTTGCTTTATCCAGGAACTGTACATCATTCCAATGGTCAATTTCAAGGAAAAAAGATTTTGTAGTGTTGAGCTCTTTGTATTTTGTGCGGGCAATACGGATCGCATCAACATCTAAATCGTTTATGGTCGCATTTTCAATAATTTTTGCGCTCCAATCTTCCTGCGAATTATAAATGATTCGCATCAAGTCGGGAAAATTCCGTAAGTCGGTTTTATTGCTGCCTATACGAATATATGGTTTTTTCTGAAAATTGGTCGGCTCGGATTTAGCTGCAGGAATACGCAATAAAGTAATCGGCAAATTTTGGTACTCAAACTCAAAAATCTCAAAACTTATTTTTGGATATATATTTAACCGCAAAAACAATTCCAATTCCTGATTTCCTCCATGTTTTGATTGCGTTATACGAAAATTTGTACCTTTAATGATGTGTGTTTTGTCTTCTACTCCCCAAATCATATATCCAAACGGTTTATGAGCAATTGTAGCACCATTGCTCATTGCCGAAATATACTCGCCAATTACTTCGTCGGTAATGCTGCCCTTATTCATTTTGAACTCTATCCATTCGGTTTCAACAGGCATTGCCGTTAATTCTTGTAATAATTCTATGAATTCGGTATTATTCATTTTGGTTTAATTGCAGCTTACTTATTATCTGTTATTTAAAACTTTCGCTGATAATTATTTCAGGTATAAATTTTTCGGTTTTTGTTGTTTTTTCCGGTTCTTGTTTCTCTTCGTTTTCCTGCAAAGGATAATTTTTGGCAATTTTAATTACTGTTTCTAATTGCTTGGCAGGCGGTATTGACACTTTCTTAAGGTTTTTATGCAGTGTACTGATTTCCTTTGCAAGTTTCTGAAATTTACCCAAATTTATTGCCTCTTTTGCTAAAAGCAAGAGCTCTTGTTCTTGATTGTCGGCAAGTTGCAGGCTAATGATTGCGGTAAGATAATTTAATGCCTGTTTTTCGGCAGGACTTTGCGAAATCACCACAGCCCGTTCTGTTTGTTTTTCTATTTCTAATTGTTGTTCAAACAGCGTAATGGCCTTTTCTACCTGCATGTGGTGGTTGTCGGTAAGAGCTGTGGATTTTTCTTCTTTAGTGGCACGGAAAACTTCCTCTGCCTGCAAGAAAGTCAATTCCTGCGGCTCGTCATTTTCCGTTACCAACAAAAATGAATTTCGTTTTTCGCTACGGATAAAAGCAATGGTGGTGTCGTGCCATTCGGCATCTTCTCTCCCGGTACGGGCACGGAGGGTCATATTTTTAATTTTCTTGAACAGTTCAGGATTCTCTTCTTTAAACCTGCGAAGGTCGAGCAGAATTTTCAATTTTTCATCCTTTTCTTCCTGCGCGGTTTTATCGAAGAGTCCGAAAGTTTCAACAATTTCCTCGTCGGAATAAATCTGGCTGTCTTCGCCCAACGCACTATGGAACGCCTGCAATTTGAGAATTGCTTTTTTCCGCAATTCAATGTCATTGTCCACTTTAGCGGTAGGAAAAAAATTGAAAATATGAATTTCTTTTGCCGTGCTGCCGATGCGATTTACGCGCCCGATGCGCTGCATCAGCCGCGTTGAGTTCCAAGGCGTGTCATAATTCACAATTACATTAGCACGGTGCATATTCACGCCTTCTGCCAACACTTCGGTAGAAATTACAATGTTATAATCGTTTTTCTGTTCCTCTTTTTTGAGGTTTGCATCAAAATTTTCGCGAATAAGCGGAAATATTTCTCTCCTGTTTTTACTACTGCAAACCAAAATTCTGTCAAAGCCGGTTTTTTTCAGTTCTTTGGAAAGATAGTCGGTCGTTTCCTGCGATTCGGAGAACACTACCAATTTACCTTCTTTGTTGATTTTTGAAGACAACAATTTGTTTTTCAAATACTCTTTGAAAATATCCAATTTGGGGTCTACGCTTATCTTTTTCCATTCATCGACAAGAATTTGCAAAATATCAAAATCTTTTTTCAAGCCTTCAACAAACCCTTCTTCAAAATCGTCTGCCTTACAAATTTCAACCGTAGGATCGGTATCCTGCATATCTATCAGAAGTTGTAACAATTCTTCTTCGCGATCTTCTTCGATAAATTTATTTACATCAACATTTGGAGCGATAAAAATACGGTTGTCGTCAAACATCTTGACCATATTTGCCGTTGCCAGAGCAAAGCGTTCGAGTGATTTTCGGAAAGCATAAAAACTACTATCGAGACGTTTCACAAGCAACGTTTTCATTATAAACTTCAACTGCAACGAAGCTAATTCAGCATTTTTGTATTTCTTTTTCTTTTCGGGAACGAGAAATTTTATTGCTTGATAACGGTAATACATCAATTCATCACGCAAAGTTTTTATCGTCTTGTCGTAAAGCGTTTCCAGCTTGCTGTCAAGTTGATAAAGTATTTTTTCGGGCTGTTTTACCACAGGAAATACAATACCTTGTTCGTCTAAATCCTTTTTATACGCTTCATTTTGTTCCAAATCAGTACGAGTTCGACGAACGGTGAGCGGCTCAATAATCATTGTCCGAATATCTTCATACAGTTTTTTCACACCCTCAGCCATTTTTTTTACATCGTTTTCCTTTTTCAATTCTTTGTATTTTTTGATTTTTGGTGCAAAGAATTGGTATAGATTGCTGATTTCGAGTGTTGAGTCTTTTTTATCCTGAAACAAATATACCTGATTGGCAATATCTTCGGGACGGTTGTTGAGCGGTGTTGCCGACACAAGCATTATTTTTTTCTGCGTGCCTTTACGGGTTGGCGTTTTGCATATCTTTTGCAAGGCATTGTACATTTCAGCCGAATCATTGCGGAATTTGTGCGCTTCATCAACCACTACCAAGTCATATTTGCGGATATCACGTATTTTATGCAAACTGCCGTTGGTATATATCTTGTAATCGTTTATGCCAAATTTTTCAAATGTTTCGTGCCAGTTGTCGTACAAAGCCGGTGGACATATTACTAATGTTTTCGACAAGTAATCAGGGAAACCATTGTGATAAAAAAAGTTTTTGACAATTTGCGCTGCTACAACCGTTTTTCCCAAACCCACCACATCGGAAAGGAAAAAGCCATTGTGTTTTTCCAGTTTTGCATAACCATCACTCACAGCATCAGCTTGATACGACAATTTTTTGTATTCTTTGGGCATGTCGCGCAAAGAATTAGGGTCATACTCAACGCTTTTACCAAAATATTCAATCAAAAATTTATAGTATATTTCAAAGGGCGTAAAGGTATCATTAAGATAGGTTTCGGTTTTCAGTTTTTCTATAAACTCTTTTCCGATTTCAACACTTTTTAGCCAAAGTTTTTCGAATGTTTCAGTAGCAAAGTCAATATCGGGGTCTTCACGCAACTCTACATTAAACTCAAAATTATACTGTAATCCGCTGTCTGTCAAATTGCTTGAGCCTGTAATGACCGAGCCGTAACCGTGAGGGTGTTTTTCCTTCTCACGGAAAATGTAAATTTTAGCGTGCAGATTTTTTTTTGGGTACACTTTAATTTGTACTTTTTGCTCAATCAGATCACGAATGAACTGCAACATTCCGTCTTCAACCATTTTATCGTACTTGGCTGATTGAATATCTTTTTTCAAGTTTTCAATATAGGTATCAACACTTTCCTCTTCATTTTCGGTAAAAAGCAACCCCTTATTATTAGCATCATAAATCATTTCATCTATATTGATACCAACTAATACGCGAATTTCGGCTGCTTTATCAATAAAAGGTCGTACTCTGAAATAACCCGAAGCTCTGAAATAGCCCACAAGTGCATCAAAAAAATGGATGTTCTTATATTCGAAAACACCTTTGATTTTGTTAAGCAATGTATTTTCGTTCTCGTTTGTAAAAAATTTGGTAGAGGTCATATCTTTATTAATTTATGAAATGATTGTGCTGTGTCTTTCTCCTTCGGGATTACCACAAGAGGGAAATTGTTACTAAGGGCGATTCCGTAATATCTTTTATTCGCCAATCTTCGGGCATACCCAAAGTTTCTCTGTTGTGTACAAGCAATTCAGAAAAATTTGTTTTGAAATGCATTGAAGAAAAAGTAATCAACGCCTTAAAGTTTTTTGGATCGGTATGTAGATTCATCGGATATGCCATTTTTTCTGAGTAGGTAAAACTTTTTCTGAAATATTCAATGTGTAGGATGATTGATGATTCAACTTCTTGTATAGCAAACTTGTATCTTCATTTCCATTTATTGTTTCAAGTATGGCTCCCAGCAATGATATCGTTGCCGGGTTATATCTCAATACCAGTTTTTTAGCGCTTGCAATTTGTGCTTGTGAGAGTTGCTTGAACAGCACTAAAAGACGACCGCATGTTTCATCAGGCATTGAGTCGGGAATGATTTTAAAGAATCGAAGGCAGTCCAACAATTGAAGAACAGAAACATTTTCCTTGGTAATGGTATTAGGCTGAATGACAAAACTAATGCAGTAGTTGCCTCTCGTAATAGGCTTTTTCTCTTTTCGCATAGCTATTTGTAATGCAACAGGAACTTGCGTGGTAAGGCTAAATTTGTTAAAAATGGAATAACCGGTTAAATAGCCTATAACCTTCCCATTTTTTTCAATCAAGTCTTTTACCGTTTGGTATGTATCCGGTGGAAGTTCCCCGAATTCACTTATCTGAGGCTTATAAAAACGGCCTTTGGACAGTCGGCGAATTTGTCCAGCGGCTACCATATTGTTCAGAATCCTATTTACCGTAGCTTGTTTTCCAACCTCTACAGGAAAATCAAGAGTAGTGAACACAAACCCTAAAGGAAACCTATTGATTGTATTTTTAACTATATCAGTCACTTGAATTTTGAATACTCTACTACAAAGATAGATATTTTTTCTTGTTTTTTTCCGTAAAAACAAGAAAGATGATTAACTTTCTCAAAACCTGAAATCCTTTTGTGCGGCAAAAGTTTTTCCATTGGAATCTTTTTTGCATCAACTCCATTCTTTACGCTTTCAGGTGGGTTGAATTGCATTATATCTTTTAATTTCACATTATTCATCGCTTATTTGTTATTGTCTAACAACCAATCGATTACATTTATTTTCTGTATTCCTTTGTAAGTTGTTACAGGTTCAACATCGGTAGTGAGCAATATCCTTCTGTTAAAATCTTTAATCAATTCAAAAGGAAGCATTTCCCGCTCAAAAGTACTTTGTTCTTTTGCCGTCCAAGCCACTTGTACATATTCTTGCTCACCATTGGGCTTTCTTACCACAAAATCAATTTCTGTATTGTCTGCTTTACCAATATTGATTTGGTTTCCGCGCCTTAACAATTCTAAATAAACGACATTTTCCAAATTATGGCCTAAATCAAGGTTGATTTTGTCGCCGAGAAAGAATTTTTTCAATCCCAAATCAACGGTATAATATTTTTCCTGTGTCATCAAAAGACCTTTTCCTCGCAAATCGAAACGCTTTACTTTGTAAAACAGGTATGATTCCACCAAAGCATGGATATAATTTTCGACTGTATTGTGAGAAATAGAAAGTTTATTATTGGTTTTTAGCGTGTTGGTTATTTTTTTGGGAGAAATAATCGAACCGATAGAATCAAAAAGAAATGCCGTTGTTTTGTAAAAATGTTCTTCGTTTCGCCATTTGTTGCGCACCAATACATCTTTTTGAATAATGTTTTGGATAACATCTTGAATGTAATTTTTAACAGCGTTTTCGGGTAAGTCAAAAATTCCAGGCATTCCGCCCGTGTCAATGTATTTTGCAAACAATAAATCGGTGCGGGAAATATCCGTTTGTGTCAAAAGAAATTCTTTGAACGAAAACGGCAAAATATGAATGGAAATATAGCGACCTGTCAGCAACGTTCCTAATTCGCTCGACAGCAGATAAGCATTTGAACCTGTAATATATACATCTACATTCGGTTTTACATAAAGTCCGTCCACAAGCCGTTCAAATTCTTTTATTTGCTGTACTTCATCAAGGAAAACATAACAGGGTTTTGACAAATCCAGCCGATTTACGATCTGATCATACAGCCCTTCAAAATCGTTTAACCATTTGCGGTTTTCAAAATCTTCAAAATTCAGGAAAACAATTTGGGCATCGCCAACACCGTCAGAAATCAAATAATCACGAAACATTTGCATTACAGTAGATTTGCCGCAACGCCGTACACCCGTGAGAACTTTTATCAGGTTTTTGTCGCGCAACCCGATAAGCGTGTTCATATAATCTTTTCGTTCTATTTGTCTCATCTTTTTGTATCTTATAGACCAAAGTTTTTATTTTTTAGAAGTTTGGTCTGCAAAGGTATGATTATTTCTCCATTTTTATGCCTTTCTCATGCGGTATTACCCTTAACTTGTTGATACTGGTTTATTGTAGTGGTATTTTTGTTTCTGTTATATCACAGTTGCTTATGTCACAGTGTCTAAATTCTTTCATAATTGTATGTGCACAAATTGGCTTTCTCAATTGTTATTTACTTAAACTACTTGTTGCTTGTGTAGTCTTGTTTTACATGTAAAAGTTGGCGTTTGTCACGTGC
>JAVBPN010000162.1:0-8382 GCA_031549585.1 Bacteroidales bacterium | reverse complement strand
GGCGGAATTATGAGGTATTTTTTTATTGCATTAATTGTGGTGTTCTCATCGCAATTGTTGTATCTTTCTGGGAAACAACAACAAACGGCATTAGAGAACAAAACTTTATTGTCCGAAAACATGCGTACCCGTTATGAAGTGCTTAAAAGTCAGGTTGACCCCCATTTTTTATTTAATTCACTGAATACATTAAATTCTTTGATCAAAACCGATGCCGACAAAGCGCAGGAATATGTCCAACAATTATCATACGTTTTTCGATATACCTTGCAAAACAAAAATGTGATTACTCTGGAAGAAGAATTGAAATTCACATATGCGTATGGACATTTGATGCAAATCCGTTATGGCGATAATTTGCAGTTGATGTATCGTATTGATTATCAATATAATTCATATCATATTCTTCCGCTTAGCCTACAAACTTTGGTAGAAAATGCAATCAAACATAACGTAATCAGCAACAAACAGCCGCTTACCATTACCTTTGTTTCCCGTGGCGATGACACCATTGTTGTTTCTAATCCGATACAACTGAAAAAAGAAGCAGAAGACGGAGAGGGTATCGGCTTGGCCAATTTAGCGGAACGTTACCGCCTGATGTGGAAACGGGAAATTTCTGTGACCCAAAATGATGGAATATTTCAGGTTGCTGTTCCTTTAATGAATTCTGAAGAAGAGAAGTAACCAAATATCAATTGGTTACATTAAATTATTTTTTAGCTATTTTTGATAAAAACTTTCACCATCACTACATGAAAGCAATAATCATTGAAGATGAAATCATTGCGGCACAAGCGCTACAAGGGTTGATTCATGAAGTGGATCCGGATATAGAAATTGGCGCTGTATTGCAATCCATCGACGAAAGCGTAGAGTGGTTTCGATTGAATGCCATGCCTGATCTGGTATTTATGGATATACATTTGGCAGATGGTTCTTCTTTCAACATATTTGATGACGCGGATATTACCTGTCCGATCATTTTTACAACGGCTTATGATGAATATGCCTTAAAAGCCTTTGATGTAAACAGCATTGCTTATTTGTTGAAACCTATCAATAAGCAAGATCTGGAGAAAGCCATTCACAAATATAAACATGTACGGATCAATCCATCTGAAAATATGGATTTAATTAATCAATTGTTGGTGAGTATCAGGCAACCGGAACGTGCATTCAAATCTTATCTTTTGGTACAAGAAAAAGACAAATTGATTCCGCTTGCAACCGCCGATATTGCTTATATATACATTGATACGAAAATAGTCAAAGCGGTTACATATGCCGGTAAAACCTATTACTTAGACCAAACCTTAGATGAATTGGCCGCATTGCTCGATCCAAAGTATTTTTTCAGAGCAAACAGACAATATATTGTTGCCCGTGAATCAGTTAAAGATTTATCGTTATGGTTCGGCAGCAAACTTGTTGTCAATTTGAAAGTCCCTGTTTCTGAGAAAATCGTTATAAGCAAAGCACGAACGGGCGAAATCAAAA
Source organism: Bacteroidales bacterium (assembly GCA_031549585.1). Lineage (GTDB taxonomy): Bacteria > Bacteroidota > Bacteroidia > Bacteroidales > UBA4181 > JAIRLS01. Next base: position 6,882 of record JAVBPN010000162.1, on the reverse strand, counting down.
AATGGATCACCGGGTAGGTAATCCATTGGTGTATAGTTGATCTACTCTTTTTCCAACAAGCTTATACTCCGCCATAAGCGCTATATCCGCCGTCCACCGGAATACAAATACCGGTTACAAACGACGAAATATCGCTGAGCAGATAAAGCATTGCACCATTCAGGTCTTCAGGATTGCCATATCTACCCATGGGGGTGCTGGACATGATTTTTATCCCCCGTGCTGTGGGAGCGCCTGTTTTTTCATCGGTGAGTAAAAAGCGGTTTTGGTTGGTCAGCAAAAATCCGGGAGCAACAGCGTTTACACGAATACCCATCTTGGCCAAGTGCACAGCAAGCCATTCCGTAAAGTTGTTGATGGACGCTTTGGCTGCCGAATAAGCCGGAATTTTGGTCAATGGCTTGTAAGCATTCATGGACGAAATATTGAGAATACTTCCTTTACATGCTTCGAGCATATCGTGGGCAAACACCATCGTCGGCAACAATGTTCCTTTAAAATTAAGGTCGTAAACCTTTTGAAAACTATCAACGTGAAGCCCGAAAAAGGATTTTTCCAATTGATCTAAATGTTCCGGAAGAATTTCCTCCAAAGCCGTAGTTGCTGAGGGAGAATTTCCTCCAGCCCCGTTGATTAGGAAATTGATTTTACCCAATTGTTCGTTAATGACCTTTTTTGCTGCTATTAAAGATTCTTTCTCCAATACATTGGCTTGGATTCCAATGGTACGGACATGGGTTTCTTGCTCTACTTCACGCGCCAATTTCACCGCTGCTTCTTCATTCAAATCAAGAATAGCGGTTTTAATACCCGCCGAAGCCAAACCTCTTACCATGCTCGAACCGATCACTCCTGCTCCACCTGTGAGCACGCAAACTTTATCTTTTAAGTCGTCAAAGGAATTTCTTTTCATAATTGAGATAAATCATTGTTTGATAGCAAAGGTAAAATATATTCCGCACTTTCTTTGAATCATACTTTATCGTTTACTTAAATTGTTCGTGACCGGACATTTAGTGTATCAAAACCGGACACATACTATCACACCACGATTTATTAATTAATTGAATTTCATTAATTTAAAATATTGGCACAGGCGTTGTTTCTTCTTTGGTAAAGAAAATAATAATAATAATCTATAAAAAATTAAAATCATGAAAACTTCATCAATCATCCGTTCAGCATCTTACTCACGCAAACAAGCAGGGTCTCTCCCACTGAAAAGAGGTTACCTCAAATCAGGAAGCATTATATGGAAACAATTGTTAAGCAATTTTTAATATTACATTTTTCTGAAATTATTGAATAAAATTATCACCTCTAAAAAACTAAATCATGAAAACTCTGTCATTCACCCATCCAAAATATTCATCTCAACAAAGAGGATATAATCCATTAAAAGGAGGATTGCTTAAGTCCAAGAACATTTTATGGAAGCAATTGTCAAATTCATTGTAGCGCTGGGTGTATATAAGTTACATCCAACACAACAAGCAGGGAACGATTTCTCTGCTTGTTGTGTTTTATAGAGGCTCTTCACCAATATGTACATATTATGGTATTCTTTGATTGAACCTTTATGTCAGTTGTGAAGCATTTGATTTCAAAATGTGAAAATCGAACTGTGAGCAAAATTTACACAAAAAAATGTTTCTTATTGTACATATTTTTTTGTCTTCAAGTGCAACTTTTCCATCCTTTTTTGCGTATATGTACAAGGTTTATCACATGATGAGCATATTTTATAATTTAAAATTAGAACAATGAAAAAACTTTTACTGTTTGTATTTATTTTTTGTGGGATCATATCAAAATATGCTTATGGTTGGGATGGAACAGGCAGTAGTAGCACAGATCCCTACCTGATTAAAACTGTTGTAGATCTCCAACAATTGGCTCAAAATGTAAACAATGGGACTTCCTATAGTGGTATATTTTTCCGATTAGAATCTGACCTCGATCTTGCAGGATATACATGGATGCCTATTGGACTTTATGTAAACTACGATATTGCCACCACTGAAAATACTAATAATAAGCCATTTAGCGGATCGTTTGATGGAAATTACCACACCATAAAAAACTTGAGAATTAGTGCCAACACTACCGGTAGCAGTGGACTTTTCGGTTATGTGAAGGATGGTACGATAGAAAACCTAGTTATTGAAGGTGGAAAAGTTACCGGAGGGAAAACGACAGATAATTTATATTCTTTCGAAGGAGCTATTGTTGGATTTTTCAGAAATATGACGCCTAACAATTTCTTTGCGGTGCAAAACTGTTATAATATAGATTGTGAAATTGTTGGAGGAAACGGTATCAATGACTATGCCGGAGGTATTGTGGGAATGGTACAGTGTGGAGATCCGCTTTCTGTCGATGGGTATTATATTACTTCTATCCTTACTTGCAGGAATACAGCATCTATCAACCCAGGAAATACGTCTGGGAGTACCACATTAAGGGTTTATGGTGGAATTGCCGGATTGGTGTCGGTTGGACATGCGGGGTCTGCTTACACTTCATTGGCTGAAATAATAGATTGTGCCAATGAAGGCTCTATCAAGGGAGGAACTGATCCTTTAGCAGTTGAATTTATGGGTGGAATAGTGGGCAGAACCGATTTGACCAGTATGTATGCCGGCATTGGTAAGATCTATTTAAAAAACTGCAGTAATGACGGAAATGTGAAGATGGATAGCAACGATCCTTCCAGTTACTTGGGAGGTATTGCAGGAGTAGTGGAAACAGGAGCAGCGAGTGGAGATGTAAAGGCAACTGAAATATTACACTGCTATAATTATGGCGAAGTGTTTGGTTCATATTCGGGCGGAGCAATTGGCCGGATAGGAACGGACAATGTCATTGACGGCTGCTACTGGCGACAAACCGGAACCGTCAATGCATCTTTGAATGCGATTTATAATGATGAAAGCTTTGGTCAACACAATGCTGAATTGTTTGCTTTAAATGATGCGGCATTTCAAAATCCAAACTCGTTTATTAATTGGAGTGTTAATGCCGACAGGGTTTGGGCTTATCCTACATTAGACCCAAGCCGTCCCCGTCTACTATATTTCATGTTGGACGGAACGGTTACTGATACCTTAGGATATATGATCAATAATGGCACGGCTACTATATTTAAATTATCCGGCGAGGCAGTACAAACCATTAATTTTTCCCAAGAAAAATTTGTATCTAATCCATTACCAGGTGGAAGATATTATTTGAAAGCGCAATCATCCGGTTATTTGGCAGGGTATTATTATCCGGAACCATATCCGCCGACCCCTGGTTCGCTTTATCCAGCGTCGCCTTCCGAATGGACTAATGCCGACACATTGAAGATTGCTTTTGCTAGTGATAAGCCCAATGCCCTCAGATTGGTCAAAGCAGCAACCATTGTTCCGGGAACGGAAAATATCACCATCAAGGGAGTTGTGGAATCAACCAAAGAATTAAAATCGACTATGGCGCGTCCGGTAGCCTATGCAACCGTTATTTTATATGGTAAAGCTAAATCAAAAAGTACGATTCCCAGTGGATATGAACAATTAGCATCAACCGTCACAGATGCCGACGGAATGTTCTCATTTGGCATCCTCCCGATGGGCGATTATCTGATTCGGGTAGATATGCCCGGATATAACATGACTATACCTACGACCATCAATCAGAATAATTCAGCGAACGGACAAGTATTCGATTTGGAGTACTTGTTGGACGTGGACAACAAAACCATCGATTTGATGAGTTCCTTGTCTTCAAAAAAAACCGAAGCTGAAACCAACTTGAAAATATACCCCAATCCGGCAAACGATTTGATAAAAGTGACTGTGACCAATGACGTTCCTTATGTCGTGAGAATATTCAATTCGTTGGGGCAACAACTGTCAGTAACCAACAGTACCGTTCGGGAAGTGACAATTGATGTCAGCGGGCTCCGTGATGGTATCTATTTTGTGAGAGTTGAACAACAAGGTAAAGTTCACGCCAGCAAATTGATCATTAAAAAATAATACAATATTAATTTTCTCAGGTTTCCAACGAAATCCCGCATCCGATCATAGATTGAATGCGGGATTCTTTTTTGATAGAATTCTATGACATTCAAAAAAATTTAACAAACAATTTAAGGCTTAAAACCTTATATTTGAAAAGTTATAACTTGATTTTCATTTTGATTGCATCAACCATCAATTGATTCACTATGTTATCTCAATACATATTAATAACAGGCGCTTCAAGCGGAATAGGTTTGGAGTTTGCACGGATATCAGCCGCCAAAGGATTTAACCAAATATGGGTGGCACGCAATGCCGAAAAATTAACCCTGTTGAAAACAGAATTTGAAGCCACATATGCCGTTGGTATACAAACTATTGTTTGCGATTTATCCCGGCACAACGCCGTTGACTCTATTGTTTCACAGCTCGACCAATGGCAAATTGTACCTGATATATTGATCAATAATGCCGGTTTTGGAACATATGGCCCTTTTAACCAAACCGATTTCCAAACCGAAAAAGATATGTTACAGGTCAATGTTGTTACATTGACGGAATTGACCAAAGTGATTTATTCAAAAATGCGGGAAAGGAATAGTGGATATATTCTTAATCTTGCATCTGTTGCAGGGTTTATGCCTGGCCCATTGATGGCTGTTTATTATGCCTCCAAAGCATACGTTTTGTCTTTTTCCGAAGCGTTAGCCAACGAAGCCAAAGGAAGCAACGTGCATGTTACTGTATTGTGCCCGGGACCTACTATTGCCACAAATTTTGTCAACAAAGCAACCTTACAGAATTCCCGGTTATTTAAAGGATTTGGAAAATTACCTACAGCCAAACAAGTTGCCGCATATGGATGGAAAAGTATGATGAAAGGCAAAGCAACAGCAGTGCACGGATGGAAAAATAGATGTATGATTTTTTTGATCAGATTAGTTCCGCGTAAAATGGTAATGGCTTTGGTACGTTATAAGCAACGATTGTCTAAAAACTCTGATTAAGTGGCGGAAGTTTTATCGCCTTCTACTGCGAAATTAAATATGAATGAAAAATTCCATAAGGCTTTCAAAACATTTTCGTTTGTATCCATTCAGCCTGAGTATCATTAATCTCTTCGATTTTCTGAAGCATGACATACCAAATAAATCCTTTCACATGTTGATATCCCATTGCCCGTACATGTTGCATATAACGCATCATTTGCTTCCGGTAATTATCGGATTCCACTTCTCCAAACTTGTAGTCGATAATATGTACCTCTGGCCCGGCAAAAATAACTCTGTCCGGACGGGCTATATGGCCATCTGGCAGTAACACTTCTATTTCGGTTTTAACTGTTATTCCGGGGCGAAACCATCCGCCAACTAACGAATGATTTAATGCCTCCTGGGCTATTTCAAGAATCGATTGCCCCTCATGCCGGGATAATTTTCCTTCAATAATAAATACCTGTATCACTCTCTCCAAATCATCAACAGTAATCACTTGACGAAAAATTTCGTGCAATAACTTCCCTCTATCGATTTGGACACCGTGCGGATCAACAGATCTCAGATAGGCGCTATTCCGAATAATATGAGATATATGTCCGCGTGCATGGATCGTTGAATCCAAAGAATAGTCCATATCTTCCGGTTTTTGGCCTTTGGCCTCTTTCTCTGTCAGTGTTCCTAATTCAAAACATGCAGATTCAGGCTGCCAATGATCGCCAAAATCTATATAGAAATTGTCGACAGACGGGTTTATTTCGGTATTCGGAAAATGAAATATCTGATAAATGAGATCCTTCACACAGGTAAATCTCTCACTTTCCTTTTGCGGAACGGAAATGAATAATGCTTTTCGCGCCCGAGTGAAAGCCACGTACAATAAGTTAAGGTTGTCAACATAGGAAAGCATTTTTTCCTGTAAATAATCCTTGGCAAAGATGGTTTTCTTCAAATTACCGTCAAATTTCAGGGGGAGCAACTTAATATCATTGAATGGAGCATCCTGCGGGATACACCACAATATGGTTTTCCCGTTTTTGGTGAATGGCCAATCGCAAAAAGGAATGATTACCACATCAAATTCCAACCCTTTCGACTTATGTATGGTCATCAAACGCATGGCGTCTTGTTCTTCGGGCATGTTGACATATTTCTTTTCTTTCTCCTCATCCCACCAATCAAGGAATGAACGAACATCTGTTGCCTCCCGATGAATATATTGCAGCAAAATATCCTGAAATGCCTGGATAAAAGGCGCTTCTTCCAAATTGTTATATAATCCGTAGGTTTGTATTAAGTGGCTTGCCAACTCATATACCGGCAAACTACGCCACTTGCATAATGTTTTTTCCGAAATATTGGTAAGATTTTCCGGCACACTTGAATCTTCCTTCGGAATGGCGCGCGTAACATAAGACTCGTATTCATACTGCAGAAAAGCCTTGTTGATTTTATCTTCCGGATCTACAATAAAGCGCATGGCAGCAACCAACCATTTAACAGCCGTCGAATTTCCGACCAATAATGATTCGTTTGATAATACTTCGTAGTTATATTTTGATTCGGGATGCTCCTGCCGATAGGCAAGCAAGGCATCGGCAATCATTTGTGCATCTTTTCTTTCACGTACCAAAATAGCGATATCAGACAATTTATATCCCAGATCCTGCAATTGTTTGATTTGTGCAGGCAATTGATTCAATACTTTTTCGCGCCAACCTTCGTCCTCATCGTCTTGGCTGTCGGGAATCATCGACAGATGTACATATCCTTTTTTAAGGATATCTCTTTCAGGAAGATGTTGATAATAATCACTATACGCTTCTGTCATAGAAGCAACCAACCCGTCTAGATAATCCTGATCGGCAGTTTCGGATTCG
>JAVBPN010000110.1:0-3549 GCA_031549585.1 Bacteroidales bacterium | reverse complement strand
AACCAAAGGAATATGTATTCAAGCATGAAATGGAATCTATTAGATACGATGATTGCTCTCGAAGCAAAGAAAACATTTTTAGAAGCTGAAAGCGAAATGCACTAAAGTGCATAGTTTTAACTATATCTGAGACCAATAAATGATCAGCAAAAAGGTGATATCCCATTTTTTGGACCAGTGGGATCTCCTGGTTTTCCATGCAGTACTTTGTTATAAAATAATGGCATAGCAAATAATTTTTGACTTTTAAACAATTGCTGCAAATGTAAATTGAGGTGCTCTACGAAAAAATACGGTTTACCGTAGTGATGTTCCACTTTTTGACAGACGAGATAAAAGCAGTGACGAATCAATAAATACTTTATTTGAAAACAAAAATTGTGTAATATTGCATCTGTTAACCATTAATACAATTAAGAATGAGATCCCTGTTGAAAATAAATCTATATGTGGATAAGATACTGTATTTTCTTTTAAACCCATTCCGAAGTTCTTCGAAAACAGCAGTTTATTCTTTCTTATATTTTATTGTTTTAATATTTACAATTTTACCAGTTTATAGTTTCACCAATGTAGATAGCTTATTGTCTATTGCTAATAAGGAGAATAAAGCAAAAAACTGGAATCTGATAGCTAAATATTACGAAGAAAATATTGATACTACTCGTTTAAGAATATATTCGCAAAAGGCATATAACTTGGCTGTATCGGAAAACAGTGTAGACGAAAAGGGAAAAGCCTTACTAATCCAAAGTACTTATTATGAATATATGGGTGACTTAAAAACAGCTATCGATAAATCGACAATTGCCTTGGAACTTTTTCGTAATATTGATAGAAATGATCTGATAGCTGACGCTTTAGAGTATTTGGGGTATTATTACTACGAAACAGGATTATATGATGAATCTATTAATAGTTATCACAATACCATCAAGTTGCTTCTAAAAATTGATAGTCCTGATAAGGATCGTAATCTGGGACGAGCTTACGTATCGGTCAGCAATGCATATCTGCGAAAGGATATTCTAGATTCTGCAGTATATTATAATCAAAAAGCTTTTGATGCTGCTTATACTGTAAAAGACACATTAGCTATGATAGAGGCTTCTAACCAGTTGGGAGTGATGAAAGCCAGGCAGTTTAACTTCAAGGAGGCATTAAAATATTATGAAGAATCGTTAAGATTAATACAACTTATTGACAATAAACGGGATCTTCCTTACGCTTATCTAAATATAGCTACCCTTTATGTTGAATGGCGAAATTTTGAATTTGCCTATAATTTTGCTCAAAAAGCAGAACATGCAGCAAATGAATGTGGTGATTTGTTAACTACTGCAAAAATATTGTCATTTGTTAGCTCAATATACCATCTTACCGAACACTATACAGATGCAATCCGGGTTGCAAAAAAATCATCCTCACTAACACAGGATAATCCTTATTCTCAATATAACAATTTGGAGATTATAGCTACGAGTTATTGCATGCTTGGTATAACCGACTCAAGTGATGTTTATCTTTCAAAGATGGAAGCCTATATGCACTCAGGATATCAAATCAAACCTATCAGGTACTATGCAACCAAAGGCCAGATATTATTTCAACAAGAAAAGTTTATTGAAGCAATTCCATTTTTTGAAAAAGCAATTGAACTGAAAAAAGAAGGTATTGAAAAAAAACCTGAAAATCTTTATAAAGCTTTATCCATAGCCTATCAAAAGGGTCCTCATGATTATAAAAGAGCACTCCATTATTATCATTTGTATTCTAATATTGCTGATTCAATCCGCAGCAAAGAATATGCTAATGCAATGGCTGACTTCCATGTCCGGTATAATACAGCCGAAAAGGAGCTGGAAATTACCCAATTAAACTTGCAGCAAGAACAAACAAAAACCGAAAAAGCCAGGATTATTATTTGGTTGATGGTTATTGTTGCTTTGTTTCTTGGAGCATTATTGTATAATGTGATCCTCAGACAGAAAAAGAAAACAGAAAAAATACTTCTTAACCAAAAGCTCGAAGAAAAAGAATACGAATTCGATGCGTTGGCTTCTGATATGGAAATGCGGCAAATCAAATCGTATTTGAACGGGTTGGAAGCTGAACGTACCCGGTTGGCCGGCGAATTGCACGACAACGTATCGAACGCCCTGCTGGGAGTCGAATTCAAGATGCGGACACCGGGCGTGTCGCAGGAGGAAGTTTCCGGTATGCTACACGGTATACACGAGCATGTACGCAACATTTCGCACGAACTGATGCCGCCCGTGTTCCAGCACGCTACCTTGGCGGAGATCATCGCCGACTATGTGTACATGCAGAACGGCATGAGCGGCCCACGGTTCGAATGCCAGATGGAACCGGAAGATGGCTGGGAAGACCTGCCGCAGGAAACAGCGCTCGAATTGCACCGCATTATACAGGAAGCATGCGGCAACGCGCTGAAACATTCCGGGGCATCGCTTATCAGCATTATCCTGCAAAAGAATGGAGACCGTATAACTCTGATTGTGAAAGATAATGGCCGGGGGATGGATGTGGACAGCAAAAAAACAGGACTGGGATTGCATATCATCCGCGACCGGGCGGCCAAAATGAATGGTTCGTCCGAAATTGTCTCTGCACCGGGAAAAGGAACGACGATTATGGTAACAGTTTAAATCAGTTTCAAGTTGTATGACGCACAACTTGAAAACTTTGAACCTTAAACTTGAAACTACTTCCTCCCTACCAAGTTGTTTTCGTAGGCCCAAACTACCAATTGGGCAACGTTGCGCACACCGGTTTTTTCGAACAGGTTTCTACGGAAACCTTCTACGCCGTTATCGCTTATACCCATTTTTTCAGCCATTTCGCGCGTATTCATTCCTTCGATGATATATCCCAGCACCTCCATTTCACGGGAAGTAAGCTGCATGCTGCGCGAACCGGCTTTTTTACGTTGCGTCTCATAATTATCTTTCAACTGGGTAAATCTGGGACAGTAATATTTTCCACCGGCCGAAATCTCCTGTAAAGCATTCCCAATGTGTTCCACCGGTGAGTTCTTGAATACAATGCCATCCACGTCCGATTGTATCAATTGTTTGATAATCCACACATCCTCATTCATGGTATATACAAGTACCTTTGCCCCAGAATGTACTTCACGTATATGCCCAATCAGGTCGAACCCATCCATATCTGGAAGTTTCAGATCGATGATGTAAACATCGTAACGATTGGTTTGTAATGCCGGACAAACAGCCATACCCCCGGTAAACGTGTCGATATTCCCTACGCCTGGGACTTCCTGCAGTATCCGGCTGAATCCTTCCAATACGAGGCTATGATCATCGACAATCAGGATGTTCATACTGTTTGCTCCCAGATTACCGTTCAATTGGCTCATTTTGCTATGATGTTATGTGTGTGCCATGTTTAAGTTAACAAGTATATAATCAACAATTGGCAAAATTAAGACATGATGAAACGTTAAAAAATACGGTTTCCCGTAGTTAATGTCAAATAATGATATATGGGTGATGCTGATAACCACTA
>JAVBPN010000015.1:0-22349 GCA_031549585.1 Bacteroidales bacterium | reverse complement strand
ATACGCGATAATGAATTGAAACGGATACCTTACCTTTTAATCGTTGGAGAGAAAGAAGAGCAAACCAATAGTGTTTCGATTAGAAAACAAGGCGAAGGAGACCAAGGCTCTATGTCTATGGAAAAATTTGCCGGTTTGATTCAAGAAGAAGTAAATCGGCAGGTTAATGCGTTGTAATTGAAAGATTAAATTTTAAGTATTTATAATTAAAAATTAAATAAGTAGGACTAAAAAGCTTGATGATCAATCAAACGTCAAAAACATCAGATCTGAAAATAAATCGGGAAATACGGGCCAAAATGGTTCGTATGGTAGGTGATAATCTAGAAAATTCTAATCAAGTTATTTCTATTACCGAAGCCTTAAGAATGGCTGAAGAAATGGAATTGGATTTGGTTGAAATATCTCCTCAGGCCGACCCTCCCGTATGTAAAATTGTTGATTATCAGAAATACATATATCAACAGAAGAAAAAACAGAAGGAAATCAAAGCTAAGTCAGTAAAAGTAGTAGTGAAGGAAATACGGTTTGGCCCCAATACCGATGACCACGACTACAATTTTAAACTGAAACATGCTATTAATTTCCTTGACGAAGGGGCTAAAGTCAAAGCATTTGTATTTTTCAAAGGACGGTCTATCGTTTACAAAGAACAAGGTGAAATATTGTTGTTGCGGTTTGCCCAAGATTTGGAAGAGCATGCTAAGGTAGACCAGTTGCCTAAATTGGAAGGGAAACGGATGATTATGTTCCTTTCACCCAAACCGAAGAAAAAATAAGCGTCAATTATATTGTAATAAAATCCAAAGAAATGCCAAAAATTAAGACAAATTCCGGTGCTAAAAAAAGATTTCAGCTTACCGGAACGGGTAAAATCAAACGCAAACACGCTTTCAAAAGTCATATATTGACCAAGAAAACGACCAAGCAAAAACGCAGGCTTACCCACGTTGGGTTAGTTACCAAACCTGACACAAACAACGTAAAGTTGATGCTCGGGCTTAAGTAATTTTTGATTGTTGTTAAACAAGCAATAATTAAGAATCACAAATCAAAAAATAGTAATAACAAAGAGTGAATCAGCTACAAAGAGTCTTTCTAAGAAAGAACGCTGACCATTCGAAAATTTAAAATCATGCCAAGATCAGTAAATTCAGTAGCGTCACGTGCACGCCGTAAAAAATTGCTTAAACTTACACGGGGTAATTTCTTAGCCCGTAAAAATGTTTGGACTGTAGCCAAGAATACTTGGGAAAAAGGCCAACAATATGCTTATCGCGACCGTAGAAACAAAAAACGTACTTTCCGCGCATTGTGGATACAACGTATCAATGCTGGCGTAAGGCCTTTTGATATGTCGTATTCTGAATTCATGGGTAAAGCCAATAAAAAAGGAATTGCGCTCAACCGCAAAGTATTGGCCGACTTAGCCATGAATCATCCCAAAGCTTTTGAAGCAGTGGTGAAAGCAGTAAAGTAGATAAGAATAAAATCATACAATATATTTGACAAATGAAAGGTTGCCTCCGGGCAGCCTTTTTTGTTATGAGGCATCAACCTAATACAAACAAAAACCCGCCTAATTATAAGCGGGTTCTTTTTGCTATGAAGAGTTATTTTAAGCAATACGATCAATTTTCTTAATCCGTTCTTCGCTATCGGTCAAGTCGCTCATCTTGTCCATTCCGATATCTAAAATATCGACAACGCCTGATTGAAGAACATATTTAAGGCTTTCATTCATTTTATTTGAATCGTCTACAAATGAGCCTTCTCCGAACACCTTCATGCCTATTACTCCTTTGCCGGCTTGGTGTAGCTGTTTGATCACAGGCATTACATTTTCTGCCGAATCATCCATACGTGGTCCGTATGGATTAATGCGAACATGGCATGTGTCTACCCAAGATTCTTTTACAGCGGCTTTCACAGCATCTAAAGAATGGCATGAAACACCATGTGCACGGATAACACCTTTTTTCTTAAGAAGAGCGAGAGCTTCCATATAGTCGCTCAATTCTGTAACCCAATTACCGGAAGTAAGGCAGTGCAACAGCACACAGTCAATATATTGCATTTGCAATTCCTTTTGAAACCTTTCAACAACTGTATTTATGTTGAGGCGTTCAGCATTTCTGGTTGCAAACCATATTTTTGAGAATACAACAAAGCTTTGACGCGGGTATACTTTCAATGCTTCGCCAACAATAGGATGTGTGCCGTATGAATCGGCAGAGTCGAACATTCTTACACCTCTGTCGTACATTTGGCGAACTAATTTTACGCTTGCTTCTTGCCCCATGCGGGTTAAATTTGAGGTTCCTCCGGATGCACGTATTCCAGTGCCCATCGCTATACGAGTAGTACGAATTGAAGTTTTACCAATTTGAACCATTTCATATGGATCATACTTTTTTGCGACTTGCGTTCCGGCGCTTTCCATTGAATTTCCTAAGAGCACAGCACCCATCCCGGCAGCTGTGGTCCCGATAAAATTCCGTCGTGTATATTTCATATCTTTTAAAATTTTTGTTTTTTGTCAAAAATAATGTTTTTTATAAAATAGAACAATCCTGTAAGGATTTTGTGCATGACACTACTTTAATCGCATTATTTTTGCTTGTTTATCGAACTCCTTTAACGTTCATACGTAAACTATACAGGCTTTTTGAAGCGGTAATGAAAAGTGTTTTCATATCCTTCCCGCCAAAACAAATATTTGCCGTCCAATTCTCTGCAACCGGAATTTGTTCGATTTGTTCACCTTTCGAATTGAAAACCGTTACTCCTCTTCCTGTTAAATAAATATTTTCTTTTTCATCCATGGTCATTCCATCAGATCCCATTGAAGCAAATAATCTTTTATTGGCGAGCGAACCATCGGACTGAATGTCGTATACATAGGTTTTATTATCGCCGATGTCGGCTATATATAGTCGTTTGCCATTAGGAGTACCAATGATACCGTTTGGTTTTTTCAGATCGGTAGCGACTTTTACGATAGTTTTACGATCGGGTGAAAGGTAATATACGTATTCGCCCTCCTGCTGCATTTTAGGATCACGTGTCCAGTAATTGCGTCTGTATAACGGATCGGTAAAATAAACACCGCCTTTGGGATGTACCCACAGGTCGTTGGGCCCATTCAGTTTTTTCCCGTCAAAATCAGCTACCAATACAGTGTGGCTGCCATCCATGCCAATGCTCCAAATTTCATTATCCATATCTGAACATGAAAGCAGGCGTCCATTTTTATCGAAATACATTCCATTAGCACGGCCAAAACTGCCGAATTCAGACAACTTTCCATCAACCGACCACATCATGATTCGATCGTTAGGCTGATCGGTAAAATATACATTACCTTTCTTATCAACTGCTGGGCCTTCGGTAAAGCTAAATCCGTCTGCCAATTTTTCTACTTGTGCGCCCGGTGCTATGATACTATTGTTCTTTTGGCCGTTGGCCACAAAAGAAACGAAAAGAAAAAGAAAACTGAAAATAACGATAACTTTTTTCATATGATTATTATTTGATTTGTTATTCAGGCCATGTGCCCGTTTGACTTACAGGCTGCGAAAATGCCATGACGGCGATCATTACTGGCTGATATGATGTTTTGCACATGACTATTCCCTCATATTGGTCGAGAATTTAGGTGCTAAAGTTAGTGTTTTTTTAAATTCCCGCAACGCTTCCTGTAGTGCAAAAAATAATGGCCGATAATCAAAAATTCAAAAAAAGGTTATATTGCACTAATTTAAACTAAGGACTGATGGAACTACAGGTAATTCAAAATAAGATATATGAGATACGAGGTCGCAAAGTAATGCTGGACTTTGATTTGGCTGCTATGTATGGAATTGAAACAAGAGTATTGAAGCAATCGGTAAAGCGTAATTTGAAAAGGTTTGAAGGTGATGATTTTATGTTTGAGCCAACGAGGGATGAACTTTCAAGATCACAATTTGTGATCTTGAACAAGGGTAGAGGAGGCAATATAAAATACCTTCCCTTTGCATTTACCGAATTAGGTGTAGCAATGCTCAGTAGCGTACTAAATTCGGATATCGCAATTGAAATAAATAGAGGCATTATGCGTGCTTTCGCTGCTATGCGCCAATTAATATTAAACTCTCCGGCAAATGGGTTTAAAGAGCTTCAAGATGAAATAAAAGAACTGAAACAGTACATCGAAGACGTGTTTACCGATTATAACGACATAAACGAAGATACGCGGATACAACTTGAACTAATCAATGAAACATTGGCCGAACTTCAATCTAAAAATAAATGGATTGACAAACCGCGGAGCCCGATAGGATTTAAGAGATAATTCAAAGAATGGTTATATTTTGAAAGAGAAAAATAGTCGATAAAAACAGATGCTTTGCCAGTAAACAAATAAAAATCCATGTAATTTACTTGATTACATGGATTTTTATTTGACATTGTAGTCCGGACGGGATTCGAACCCATGACCTACTGATTAGAAATCAGTTGCTCTATCCAGCTGAGCTACCGGACCATTTTTTAAAAGCGTGGCAAAGGTAAATAATTATGACAAATTCGCAAAGAATGAATTCGTAAGTTCAAATTCATTTGATTTTTACTATGGTGATGCCTGTTCCGCCTTGTTGGATATTTTCGTCTTCATACGATGCAACAACCGGAGATATGCTTAAATATTGACGAATCATTTCCCGCAATATCCCATTGCCTTTTCCGTGCAATATACGTACTTCGCTGATATTTAGCATGGATGCTTCGTCAACCAATTCTTCTACTTTGGGTATGGCTTCTTCTGTACGCATACCACGAACGTCTATGGATGATTTAAACCGCAGCCTGCGTTCTCCCGGATTGTATACTTGAATAATCGATTTATTGCGTTGCAATGTTTGTTTCTTTAATTCGTTTTTGGAAATTTTAACCAATCGGTTTGCCGGAAGTGTACTTAACAAATTACCAAATGCCACAGTCATCATTTTTCCATTAATTTCAAGCACTTCTCCGGATGTTTCTTGTCCTTCTACTTTTACCATATCGCCTTTACGGATGGTCTTGTCTTCGGGTGGTGGGGCAACAGGCGTGACTTTAGTATCGGTTGTATCTTGTTTTTGCTTATTTGTTTTTCTGCGCTCCCGTTCTTGCAGCTGGGCAATTTTACGCAAAATGCGCTCTTCGTCTTCTGTCTTGGCTTTTTCGGTTTTTTCTTTGAAAGTTTCCAACTCTTTCCGGGCTTCCTGAGTTTTTTGCTTTTCGGCTTGATTTTCTTTAATGGTACGTATCGTATTTTCAATGACCCGGATGGAGTCGGCCAAGATTTGTTGCGCTTGTTTCTTGGCGTTTTCGATGATAGACTTTCGCTCGCTTTCGCTCTTTTCTAATTCGGATAATTGTTGGACTGTAATTTCTTCCAAGCGTTTTTCCTGCTTATGTATCTTTTCGCGTTTCTGTTCCCAATAACGCTTATCGCGCTCTATTTCCCGCAAATGTTTTTCAAAATCGACATGTTGTCCTGATTTGGCAATTGCGTCGGCAAGTATATCTTCAGGCATGCCTATTTTTCTGGCTATCTCAAAAGCGAAAGAACTGCCTGGTTTCCCTATCTCTAAACGAAATAAGGGTTGCATGCGGTGGCTGTCGTATAACATTGCTCCATTGATCACCCCCGTTGTTTCCGAAGCAAAATGTTTCAGGTTACTGTAATGGGTAGTGATTACACCCCATGCTCCTTTGTTATTTAGGCTGTTGAGAATTGATTCGGCAATGGCGCCTCCGATAATCGGTTCGGTTCCCGATCCAAATTCATCGATTAAAACCATAGTGCGCGGGTTGGCATAGCGCACAAAATTTTTCATATTCAACAAGTGGGAGCTGTATGTACTTAAATCATTGTCAATCGATTGCTCATCTCCAATATCTAAGCATATATTTTCGAATATGCCCATTTCAGAATTTTCGGACACGGAAACCAACAATCCGCATTGAAACATATACTGTATCAGGCCGACCGTTTTCAAGCATACGCTTTTCCCTCCGGCATTGGGACCGGAAATAAGTAAAATGCGGTTATCCTTTGTCAATTCTATATCCAGAGGCACGATTTCCCGTTGTTCCCTTTTGAAATTATAATACATAACCGGATGAAGCGCATTTTTCCATAAAAAAGCCTGCTGGTCAAAACATATAGGTTTGACTGCATTGAGTTTGATGGCCAACCGGGCTTTGGCAAAGATGAAGTCAATAGATCCCAAAAATTCAAATGATACGGTTAATGCGGGAATATCCGGCCTGATCCGGTCGGCAAACAAGGTGAGTATTTTTACAATTTCCCGTTGTTCGGCAAATTGTAATTCGCGGATCATATTATTGGTTACAACAATTTCTGCCGGTTCAATATATGAAGTGCGTCCGGTTGACGATTCATCATGAATAATGCCGTTTATTTTTCGTTTAAAGGTTGCATTAACCGGTATAACGGCGCGTCCATCACGGATAGCTGCACTCGTTCCGCTATCGACCCAACCTTCGGATTGCGCTTGCTTGATAATGCGTTGCATTACACGCGAAACAGTTGATTGTTTGGCTGTGATTTCGCGTCGGATATCGGCTAATTCGGGAGAGGCATTGTCGCGAATATGTCCCTGATGATCTATAATCTTGTCAATCGCTCGGATAATTTCCGGAAAGAATTCAATATGATTGGTTAATTCTTTCAATAGCGGATAAGCCTCATTTTTTTTCTTAAAAAAAGTGAGTATTTCCCGAACGGTTTCCAATGATTTTTTCAAGGCAAACACATCTTCCGTATTGGGAAAAGTGCCGGGAATCAATATATGGTGCAGCATTGGAGTAGCATCGAAGAAATCCAGGCTGGGAAAGCCATCTTCCATCAAGTATATCTGGCGAAATTCTTCGGTTTGTCCGGTCAATAAGTCAATTGTGTCAAATGAAGTCAAAAACTTTATCCGGTCAACCTCAAGGCTGCCCAATGGAGAATTGCATAACTCTTTGAGCATTTCCCTTATGCGTACAAATCCAATTTTTTCTTCGAAATTTTTAGGATAAATCACTGAAAAATAATTCTATAATGATTATAAATGTGATGTCAAAAATAATGAGAACACATTTATATGATTCTAAATTAAATATATGGCAAAATTAATGGAAATATTCTGCTTAAATCATGAAGGTATCTTATGTGACATAATTCTTTTTTCTTTGTTTAGATATGAGGTTGTGTTTTAATGCGTTATTCTCGAGTTGAAAAAATGTGGATAAATAAAATAGATTATTCAGGTATATGATCGGTTGTTTTTTTAACTTTGAACTTTTTACGTTCAGCAACGCTGATATTCGGCTATAGTATGTAACTAAAATTTTTAACATAATGGATACGAGTTTATTAAAGCCCGATTATATTTTTGAGACCAGTTGGGAAGTTTGTAATAAAGTGGGAGGCATTCATACTGTCATCTCTACAAAAGCACTGACTTTGGTAAATGAATATAAGAGCAACTATATCTTGATAGGCCCTGATGTGTGGCGTGATACTTCCAGTAATCCTGAATTTTTAGAAGACGCGCAGCTGTTTAAATCGTGGAGGATTAAAGCGGCCGAAGAAGGATTACATATTCATATCGGAAGATGGAATATTGCGGGAACTCCGATTGTTGTTATCGTCGACTTCCAGTCTTTCACACTTCAAAAAGATGCCATCTTTTCTAAATTTTGGGAAACATATAAGCTTGATTCTCTATCTGGGCAATGGGATTATATTGAACCAGCTTTGTTTGGCTATGCTGCAGCGAAAGTGATCGAGAGTTTTGTTCAATTTCATTTGACTATTCGCGATACCGTCTTGGCTCAATTTCATGAATGGATGACCGGAACGGGATTGTTGTATTTAAAAATGACTTTACCCCAAATAGCAACGGTTTTCACAACCCATGCTACGGTGTTGGGCCGTTCTATTGCCGGTAATATGTTGCCTTTATATGGCGATATGGAAAGCTACAACCCTGATTTGAAGGCTTCGGAATTTAATGTCGTGGCCAAACAATCACTTGAAAGACTTTCGGCAGAACATGCCAATAGTTTTACGACAGTGAGCGAGATCACCAATAAAGAATGTTCTAATTTTTTAGGGAAGGATGTTGATATTGTAACTCCCAATGGATTTGAAGATTCATTTGTGCCACAGGGGCCAGATTATGACAGTGGCCGCGAAACTGCCCGGCAGAAAATGAAAGATGTAGCACGGGCTATATTTGGTAACGTGAGTGAAAATCCATTGTTCATAGGCATAAGCGGCCGTTATGAATTTAAAAACAAAGGAATTGATATTTTTGTCAAATCCCTGGAACAGTTGAAAAGTACATATACATTGGATCGTGAAGTCATTGCATTTATCTTGATACCGGCCAATCATTATGGCGCACGTAAAGATATTCAAAGCATATTGGCTGATCCGAAAGAAACCAATGCAGATGGAAAAATATTGACACATAATCTTCACGATGCTGACTATGACCCCATTCTGAAGGCCATACAGCATTCAGGATTGACCAATCAATCGGAGGATAAGATTAAAGTGATCTTTGTCCCTTGTTATTTACATGGTGATGATGGTATCTTTAATTTGTCCTACTACCAATTATTGATTGGCTTGGATTTGTCGGTATTCCCTTCTTATTACGAACCATGGGGTTATACGCCACTTGAAAGCGTTGCATTTCATGTCCCGACAATTACCACTACACTTGCCGGATTTGGCTTGTGGGTAAAAGAAAAAGGCCCAAAGGGCAACACAGCCGTACAGGTTATTGATCGTACGGATACAAATGACAAGCAGGTAATTGAATCCATTGCTGATGCAATCAACAAAGCGGCGCAATTGGACGAAGCCGGCGAACAAAAATTTCGCCAAGAGGCTTTTGAAGTGTCGCGTATAGCGCTTTGGTCTAACTTTATTGCGTACTATAAAAAAGCGTATGATTTTGCTTTACGCGAAGTTAAAGAAGTTGTTACTCAGTATATTCCCGGAAAGGAAATAGTAGAAGATATTCCACAGGTCGATAAATACCAATCGATCAATGCTCCAAAATGGAAGAGGATTTTAATCAATAAAAACATTCCTAAACGCTTAGCCCCGCTTGAAGAATTATCCAATAACTTATGGTGGTGCTGGAATGACGATGCCGAACAACTTTTCGAATCAATTGATATTGACGCTTGGAAAGAGAGTGGGAAAAATCCTGTTGTTTTTCTTGGTTTGATTCCTTATGGTAAATTGGTCGAATTGGAGAAGAACCCCACATTTATGGCAAGCTTAGACAGGGTACATACCCGGTTTCTGAACTATATGAAGGAAAAAGAAAAACAAAAAGAGCCTAAAATCGCTTATTTCAGCATGGAATATGGGTTACATACTTCGCTGAAAATATATTCAGGTGGTTTGGGTATTTTGGCGGGAGATTACCTGAAAGAGGGCAGCGATCTAAATGTAAATATGGTCGCTATGGGATTACTTTATCGTTACGGATATTTCCAACAAGTCATTTCTGCACATGGCGAACAAATGGCTTTTCACGATGCACAGGACTTTACTAAGATTCCAGCAATACCTATTCGTGATGAAAATGGAAATTGGAAAACAATTAGCATCGTTTTTCCGGGCCGTACATTATATGCTCGTATTTGGAAAGTCCAGGTGGGGCGGGTTGATTTGTATTTACTTGATACCGATTTTGAAGATAATATCGAACAAGATCGTTCTATTACTCACCACTTGTATGGCGGAGGGGAAGAAAATCGATTCAAACAAGAGATTTTGCTTGGTATCGGAGGTATCCGGGCATTGCGTGCAATGGGGCTCACTGCCGATGTGTACCATTGTAATGAAGGCCATGCTGCGTTTATTGGCGTAGAAAGGTTGTATGAGTACATTAGCCAAAATAACCTGACGTTTGCCGAAGCGCTTGAAATCGTACGTTCTTCGTCTTTGTTTACAACACACACACCTGTTCCGGCAGGGCATGACTCCTTTACCGAAGGATTGATGCGTATGTATGTTTCTCATTATCCGTCTAAATTGAAGATTACTTGGGAACAGTTTATGGGATTGGGCAAAATCAATATTTCTGATTCCAATGAGCGTTTCTCCATGAGCTATTTAGCGGCGAACTTATCACAATCTATCAATGGCGTGAGCCGTTTGCATGGAAAGGTAAGCCAAGAGATATTTGCGCCCATGTGGCCGGGTTATCTGCCTGAAGAATTAAATGTCGGATATGTGACGAATGGTGTTCATTTCCCAACATGGGCGGCGAGTGAATGGAAATCTCTTTACAATAAATATTTTGGGTTTGATTTTGTCAATAATCAGCTATTGTTGGAAAGATGGAATAAAATATATGATGTGCCTGATAAAGAAATATGGCATGTTCGTACCATACAGCGTCAACAATTATTTGACTACATGAAAGAACGGTTGCGTAGCCCGAGCGTTAAGCGGTATGAAAATCCTAAATACCTGGTTGAAATCACCGAACGTTTCAATAAAAGTGTGTTGACCATCGGATTTGCACGGCGTTTTGCAACCTATAAGAGAGCACATTTGTTATTCCGTAACCTAGACCGGTTGGCACGTATTGTCAACAATCAGGAGATGCCGGTACAATTTCTCTTTGCAGGTAAAGCGCATCCGGCAGATAAAGCCGGCCAAGACCTGATCAAAATGATCGTTGATATATCCAAACGTCCTGAATTTCTTGGAAAGATTATTTTCCTGCAAAATTATGACATGGAATTAGCCAGCCATTTGGTTTCTGGTGTTGATGTGTGGCTCAATACCCCGACTCGTCCGTTGGAAGCTTCAGGAACGAGCGGTGAAAAAGCGGTAATGAACGGAGTATTGCATTTTAGTGTGCTTGACGGATGGTGGGCTGAGGGTTATCAAAAAGATGCCGGATGGGGGCTCCCGGAAGAAGCGGCTTATGACAACAACGATGCTCAAGACGAGTTGGATGCTGAAACGATATATAGTTTGATTGAGAATGAAATCGCTCCGTTGTATTATTTCAGGAATGCAGAGGACGTTCCGACCGGTTGGGTACGTTTCATTAAAAACAGTATTGCCAAAGTCGCATCTAATTTTACTACTTCCCGTATGTTCAACGATTATATGAATCGTTATTATATGCCTCTATATAAGCGAAAAATGGAAATGGTGAAAGATGATTATGAAATGGCAAAAGATCTTTCTTCATGGAAGAAAAAAGTATTCCGGAGTTGGGAAAGCATTGAAGTGCTTACGGTAAAAACTCCTGATATTCTCAAAGAGCCTATTGTCGTGGGGCAGGAATATAAATGTGAAGTAGCCCTTGATCTGAATGAACTATCTCCGGAAGATATTGGTGTTGAATTTCTTATTGTGGAGATACTTCAAGGAAGCGGTCAATTGAAATTATATGAAAGCAAAGAATTCAATTTGGCCGGAGTGAGCGGACGTACTGCCATTTATGAAGTTTTAATGTGTCCTTATAAAACTGGAGCATTTGAATTTGGAATCCGGATGTTCCCGAAGAATTCGGAATTACCGCACCGCCAAGATTTTAATCTGGTGAAATGGATTTAAAAGAATAGACAAAGGACAGCAATTAGCTGTCCTTTGGTTTTATTATCTGCTAATCATTGCCATATCCGCCAAAGCAATAGCTGTAGCAGCTTCAAGAACGGGAGGAGTTCGTAATGCAATACATGTGTCGTGCCTTCCCGGTGTTTCCAATACTGCCATTTCTCCTGTCTTCATGTTCATCGTCTCTTGCGGTTTGGCAATAGAAGATGTTGGTTTTACAGCAACTCTAAATACAATTTGGTTTCCGTTACTAATGCCGCCGTTAATTCCTCCGGCATGATTGGTTTTGGTGTGGCCTTGTGTGTCAATAAAAGCGTCGTTGTGCTCGCTGCCTTTCATCTGGGCTGCAGCAAAACCAGCGCCAAACTCAATAGCTTTAATGGCTGGGATGGCAAATACGATGTGGCTGATTGCTGACTCAATGCCATCGAAAAAAGGTTCTCCCCATCCAATGGGAACATTGTTTGCAACGCACTGTATGATACCGCCTAAGGAATCTCTTTCTTTAATACTCTGCTCCACTAACTTTTCCCATTCTTTTGTCCTGCCGATCTCTATAATCTCAGAAGAAACGAGTGTCGGAGTAATGATTTTCTTAGCAATCACGCCAGCAGCAACCAATCCGGCGGTAAGACGCCCGGAGAAATGTCCTCCACCACGATGGTCTGTAAATCCTTTATACTTTACTTCAGAGACAAAATCAGCATGTCCGGGACGGGGAATCGCTTCAAACAAAGAGTAATCCTTTGACCTCGTATTCTCATTCTCAATCATGATCATGATAGGAGCACCCGTAGTATGCCCTTGATAGACGCCGCTCATAATTTTGACTTGATCTGCTTCTATGCGGGGTGTTGTACCTTTTGCTCCGCTTCGCCGCCTTTCCATATCTTTGTCAAAATCACCTTGTTCGATAGGTATTCCGGGAGGACAACCGTCAATACAAGCGCCGACGCATGGTCCATGAGATTCTCCAAAAATGCTGACGCGAAATATTCTTCCAAATGAGTTCATGACTTAATTTCTATAATTTGACGAGGCTATTCAAAAAGTCGAAAATGAACGTCATTGCGAGGAGGAACGACGAAGCAATCTATTAACGGGGAGATTGCTTCGACTGTCTGCCAGATAGGCTCGTAATGACGAAAAAATTAACCTTAGAATCCGTCCCCATTAAATGGGTATTAATTAAAAAGTAAAAATACTCAATTATTCAATGTATTTGGCAAGGAGGAGAATCTGGCAATAATAATTATGTTTATGCAACATATTATTTAATCGATCATAAACATTTTGTTTATCTAATTATTTTGTAAAAACATCATGAAACAACAATATTTCTCTCAATTTTTATTATTTTTGTTTCTTGTAAAAGATACTTAGTGTCTTAGTAATCATCATATCATTATAGACTTATTAAATTATGATTAATAAAGCGATTTTAGTCGGACGTGTGGGGAAAGACCCTGAAGTACGGCATTTGGACAATAATTTGACAGTAGCTCGCTTTACTTTGGCTACAAATGAAACTCGCATGAAAAATGGAGAAAAAACGGAATTTACGGATTGGCATAACATTGTTATGTGGCGTCAATTGGCAGAAATTGCCGAAAAGTATGTCCGGAAAGGAAGTTTAGTGTATATCGAAGGAAAAATACGCAATCGCTCTTGGGAAGACAAGGATGGAGTAAAACGGTATACAACGGAAATAGATGCGGATACGATGCGTTTCATCGGGTCTCGTTCTGAAGGACAATCGGCTGGTACGCCAGAGCAATCGACTGCACCGTCTATGCCTCCAATCCCAGATGCAGAACTTGATTCGGTACCCGATGATTTGCCCTTTTAGTAACTGATTCAAAGATTCTTGGACCCAGACCCTTATTTATACGTAGCCCATTCTGGTATCATGTTCCATCCCATCACATGGGGGTGGGTGATATGTATGATTGTTGTATTGCTATTGTTGGTTGTTTCGGCATTGGTTTCAGGATCTGAAGTGGCATATTTTTCTTTATCTCCGGGTAGTATTAAACGATTGGAAGAAAGTAAAAGCCGGAGAAGCGAACAAGTCCTCAAATTACTTACGGCTCCGGAAGAATTGTTGGCAACCATATTGATCACCAACAATTTTGTTAATATCGCGATTGTTGTGTTGGCTTCCTATTCGACTCATTTGGTGGTCGATTTCACTGATGCGCCTGTCTGGGGCTTCGTTTTTCAGGTGGTCATCATTACTTTTTTATTGTTGCTTATTGGAGAGGTGATTCCTAAAATTTATGCTACGCAAAATACCGAAAAAACGGCGCGCTTAATGGCTTATCCTTTGACGGCGCTCGAGAAGATATTTTATCCGTTGGTTCAATTGCTTATGAAATCGACTTCGTTTGTGAGCAAGCGCGTGCAAAAGAAACAAAACATTTCGATAGATGATTTATCGGAAGCTCTGGAAATTACTTCAAAATCCATTGCTGAAAATGAAAATATCTTGAAAGGTATTGTGAAATTTGGGAATATCGATGTTCATTCTATGATGACTCCGCGTGTGGATGTCGAGTCGGTCGATACACATATCAAATTCTCCGAACTAATAGATTTAATAAATGAATCGGGGTATTCTCGTATTCCCGTATATGATGATATTCCTGATCATATTGTCGGAATCCTTTATGTGAAGGACCTATTGCCTTATGTTGGTGAAAGTGATGATTTTGATTGGCAAAAATTGGTGCGTGAAGCATATTTCGTTCCTGAAAACAAGAAAATAGACGATTTGCTGGAAGAATTTCAGGAAAAGAAAACACACATGGCTGTAATCATCGACGAATATGGTAGTATGGCTGGCATTGTGACGTTGGAAGATATTTTGGAAGAGATTGTAGGCGATATTGCCGACGAGTCGGATGATGATGAGCAGGACTATGAACAAATCGGTAAAAACACATACTTATTTGACGGAAAGGTATTGCTCAATGATTTTTACCGGTTCATGCATATCGAGGATACATTTTTTGATGCTGTTAAGGGAGAGGCTGATACATTGGCAGGAATTATCCTCGAGCTAAAAGGTGAAATTCCGGTAAAAGGTGATTGTATAGATTACAAAAATTTGTCATTTTGTGTTGAATCGGTCGATAATCGGCGGATCAAGCAAATAAAAGTAAAAAAGAATGAAATTTCAGAAAAATAGAATTTTATTTTTTATATATCTTGGTGTTATTGTATGGGCATTTGTAGGTTGTGAACAAAATTACATTCCTAAGCCGTATGCATATTTCCGCATTGACTTTCCCGAAAAGGAATATCAACTATATGAGAGTACATATCCGTTCACATTTGAATATCCGGTGTATGGAACGGTAGCACCCGATACCCGTCCGACAGCTGAGCCTGGTTGGTTCAATATCCGATTCCCGAAATATAAGGGGGTAATTTATTTGACTTATAGGGATATAGATCATGATTTTGATACGCTTATCGAAAATGAATGGAGCATCGTGTACAAAAAGATTGCTCAAAAGGCTGATGCTGTTGATCCATACGATTATGTCGATCCTGAACACAATGTATATGGCACGATTTATGATATCAAGGGTAACGCAGCGTCGTCGGCTCTGTTTTTTGTAACCGATAGTGTCAAACATTTTTTACGGGGTTCATTGTATATTGAAGTCAGGCCAAACGCCGACTCTTTGGCCCCTGTGGTGAATTTTTTCCGTGAGGATGTTCTCCATTTGATGAGAACAGTCAGATGGAAAGATTAGTCATTATTAAATAGATATATTGTATCGTGGGTGTATTGATAAATCAAGAATTTGAGGATGGTTGCCGGATTGGCGTTTGGGAAATCGTAGAAAGCTATGAAGCCCTGTTCGAAATGGTATATCTGAGCGATGAAGACATTCATCGTTTGAATGGATTTAAAAATCTCAGCAGGAAAAAAGAATCATTAAGTGTGAGGGCTTTATTGCAAAAGATGACTACACCCGATGCACGTATTGTTTACAAACAGCAATCCCGCAAACCTTATTTAGCAGACAACTCATACAATATTAGCATTTCTCATTCTCGTGACCATACAGCAATTTTATTAGGTAAGAACAAACACGTGGGAATCGACCTGGAGTTTATGTCGCACAACATTGAACGTGTTGCGCATAAATTCATCAATGGAGACGAGGAAATTACGGATGACCCGTTAAAAAGAAAAGAACATTTGTATATTCATTGGTGCGCCAAAGAAGCCTTATACAAGATTTGTGATAAAGTAGATATAAATTTTCAACAGAATTTAACCATTAAACCTTTTCGTGTTGATTCTAAGGGAACAATTACGGGGATTGTCCACAACAACCTCAGAAACGAAGAATACACGATGCATTATTTGTTGGAAAACAATTATGTCATGGTTTACTGTATGAAATAAGTATCTTACAGGATACATTCGACGTTTTTGATATTTGCTTAAAATTATTTCATAAGGGGTTCGCTTAGTTGATTTTTTGAGCCATTTACCATTAATCATTTATCATTAACCATTACTTAAGTCATGTTATACCAAACATTATTAGCTGATAAGAACAAAAAAACGATAGCATTGCTTATCGATCCGGATAAGCATACAATCGATTCGTTGTCTCATGTGGCTCAAATAGCCGAACGGGCTAAGCATGTCGGGTTTATTCTATTTGGAGGAAGCATCATATCCAATGATATTCCTCAACCAATCGAAACAATTAAAAAATACACGCATAAGCCGGTTTTTCTGTTTCCGGGCAGTTTATTACAACTAACTTGTCAGGCTGATGGCATTCTTTTGTTATCGCTCATTTCAGGCCGTAATCCTGAATTATTGATCGGCAATCATGTGCAAGCGGCTCCTTATTTGAAACGCAGCGGTATGGAAATTATTCCGACAGGTTATATTTTGACCGGCCAAGGCGGATATACTTCTGTGGGATATATGAGTCAAACCATGCCTATTCCTGCCGGAAAAACTGATATTGCGGTAGCGACGGCTATTGCTGGAGAAATGCTCGGGATGAAAACTATTTACTTGGAAGCAGGGAGCGGGGCAAATGAACATGTTTCTATTCGAACCGTTACCGAAGTCAAGAAAAATGTATCTGTACCACTTATTGTTGGCGGAGGCATACGGACGTCAAAACAAGCGAATGACCTTTTTGGCGCTGGCGCTGATGTATTGGTGATCGGTTCTGCTGCAGAACAAGATCCGGAAATATTGCTTACACTATAATTTTTATCTGGATTTTTTGAAAAATCCTATTTCGAGAAATTATTTTATCAATTACTACTAAATCATAAGTTTAGCTGAACGCGAGCTTATGTGAAATAACACAATATTATGAGCAGGGGCTCGCAAACAAACTTTTGATCATTTTTACATGAAAAAAATG
Source organism: Bacteroidales bacterium (assembly GCA_031549585.1). Classification (GTDB taxonomy): domain Bacteria; phylum Bacteroidota; class Bacteroidia; order Bacteroidales; family UBA4181; genus JAIRLS01. Next base: position 5,288 of record JAVBPN010000015.1, on the reverse strand, counting down.
AAAAACGATGTTACATTTTTCCTCGATAATTGTCTTTTGTATAAATGGATGTCCAGAAATTTAAAATGCAGGTGCTTCCCATACGGGAAAAATTATACCGTATGGCGTTGAAAATGCTTCACAATGAGGTTGAAGCAGAAGATACTGTACAGGAAGTCATGCTTAAACTTTGGATCATGCGTGATCAATTGGCGGAATATCGAAGCGTTGAAGCATTAGCCATGCAAATGGGTAAAAATCTTTGCATCAATAAAATCAGGGCACGCAAGAGCCATTGTGACAATACGTTCGATAATATGCAGGCGTTAGTGCAAACACCGGAACAGCAACTCGAAACGGCCGACTCTGTTGAAATGGTGGCGCGTATCATTGACCAGTTGCCCGAAACGCAAAAAATGGTAATCCGCTTGCGCGACATTGAAGGGTATCAGCCCGAAGAAATTGCCCAAATCATCGGATGTGAAGAAAGCGCTGTAAGAGTTAATCTGTCGAGGGCGCGTAAAAAGGTAAGGGAAGAATTTTTTAAAATCAATCATTTCAGTATATCATGAATCGCATTTCTGAAATCAAAGAAACATTAGATCGGTATTTTGAGGGTACATCATCGGATGCCGACGAACAGCAATTATGCGAATATTTTACTTCGGACGAGGTGGCAGAGGAATTGCAGGCTTATCGTTCTATATTCGCGTACATAAGCCGTGAAAAAGACACTCCAAAGGAAGCCTGTCCGGTCATTCCGCTCAAATCGCACAGCCGGGTAAAGATTTGGTATGCCGTTGCCGGTATTGTGGCAAGCGTTATTCTTGCTGTCGTTCTTTTCAAAGAACAGCAACCTACGGCAACAGCCAATTGTACTGGAACATATGTGATGGTGAATGGAGTGTGCTACACAGACATGTCACTTGTCAGTAAGTACGCTACCGAAGCCATTGATCAAGTGACAAAGCCAATAGGCGATAATGCCGTCACTGATGCTTTGGATTTTTTAGACGAACCACACCAACTTATTCAATAGATAACCATTTAATCGTATAGGTCATGAAAAAGCAATGTTTTATTATTTCATTGATTATGTCTTTGTTTGCTGCAAACATATATGCACAAAATACTCCGATAGACGAGTTTTTGAAAAAATATCCTTCAAGGGATAATGTGACTAATGTATCGGTATCTCAACAAATGCTTCAAGCGATGTTTCCTCCGGCGGAAAACAATACAACCCATTTTTTCTATGGTGATATGAAAGTGCCGGAAGCATATAGTAGCGTATCCATTTCAAAAGCTGGAGATGCTCCATCTATATTCGCCGATTTCAAAAAAATACTTGTCAATGCGAAATATGAGCAATATTTAGAGATAAATAAGGAAAATAGTAGCGCATTGAGTTATTATTTCAAGAAAGCGAATAACAATAACAATGAGATTGTTGTATTGCGGCAAGATAAGGAACAGGTTTCTGCAATTTATATCAAAGGGGATATCAATATCAGCCAAGTGGACCAATACTTGAGCCGTATTCGTTCCTCTTTGTTCAGGTTCGGCATGACAGACCAGATGTCAGATCATTTTTTTAGAGATTTGAACGCTTTTAAACCAACGATTGATCAGGAAGCTGTTCAACGTTATATGACGGAAACAAATGAAAATTTTAAGCATGCGATGAAAGAACATAAAGAACAAATGGATGAAGCGGTTAAAATGCAAAGAAAAGCAATGGAACAAACCATAGAGTTTCAGAGAAAGGAAATAGACAAATCAGTCAAAGAACAGCAAAAGCAAGTAGAGAAGTCAATACAAGAAATAGAAAAAGAGGGACATTGATCCCTCTTTTTGTACTGGCTCGATATTTCTATATTCTAATAAGATCACCCCGGCAGCCCAAACGCCCTTTTCAACTCATCCATCTGTGCCAGTGATGTTCCTTCCGGTTCAAAGCCCATGGATTTGGCTGTGAGGTAGATTTGAGCCGATTTTGAAAGCGTATCGATCATGTCAAATGCTTCCATGATGTCTTCGCCGACGGCACAAATGCCGTGCTTTTCCCACATCACTACATCGTATTCTGCCAATTCTTTGATGGTAGCGTCCGCCAGTTCAAAAGAACTCGGCATAGCATAAGGAATAATACCCACTCCACGCGGACAAAAAGCCCGGGTTTCGGGAATCATGCTCCAAAGTAGCTTTGTCAACACATTTTTTTTCAGGAATTCCCGATGATGTGTCATGGCGATCAAATCAATCGGATGTGTGTGTAACACAGCTTTATATGACGAACCTTTTCCGATTAGGTAATTGTGTATTGACAAATGGGAAGCAAGTTCCGATGTGGGTTTCACCGGATTATCGGCAATAATCACGTACGAAGCACAATCTTCTCCAATGCGGATCACCGAGGCGTTTTCCATAGGCCAACGCGCCAGATCGCGCATCCGTTTGTTCGTCCCCTTGCAAAAGAAATAGCATCCTTTTAAATGAGGAAGCGCTCTGCCAATGGGTATCGGATCGCTGATGGGTTTCATTGCCCGGATTGCATCGTCAACAATTCCGGTGATGTTGACGGTAATGTTGCCGCCATTGCGTTCCGCCCAGCCTTTTTGCCACAGATAGCCGGCTACTTCGGCGACGTCCGACACTTGTTTTGCCAATAAAGGACGATGATCTAAGATTGAATGCATGAAATGATTTGATTAAATATGAAGAATAAGTTCCATCAGTTGGGGAAAGATGACGGAAATGATCAGGATGGCAAGGCCGATGACAAGCACAACAATCGTTCTTTGTCCGGCGCCTTTCCATTCTTTCAACGCGATACCCCAGAAATTACTGAATAATACGTTCAACGACATCAAGATGCTCCACGAGAAAGCCATCATGACGCTGCCTTTTTCAAAGAAACTTTGCCCTGCGCCCAATCCAAAGAATTGCGAATACCAGAGCAATCCGGCCAAAGCACAAAATGATAAATTGTTGGCCCATATAGCGCCGGATGTACGGGTATAATCCGTAAAAGTCTTGTTTTTGTAATTTTGAAAAAAGCAATAGAGACCATTGGTGATAAACCCACCGATGGTCACCAGCAGGATTACGGGATTGAGCACCAATAATTCTTTTGCTCCGGCGGTAATAAGGTTTGCTTTGATGGAAGAGCCGGATTCGAGCCCCAGATTGAAGCAGGCGCTCATCACCCCTGCCAGCAAAGCAATGAATATGCCTTTTTTGAGTGCAAAATCCTGAACGGCTTTTTTCTTTTCTTCTTCAGTCATGTTTTTTGACTTCAAAGAGCCGGCATAACCGATGATGGCAATACCTGCGATAGCAATGGAAACCCCACCAAGCAGGATCAAACCGTCGCCCTGCAACAAATGATCGCCTCTAAGCAAAGCAGGAATAATCGTGCCAAAGGCAGAACAAGTGCCCAAAGCCAACGATTGCCCTAATGCAATGCCCAGATAACGCATGCTCAACCCGAAAGTCAATCCGCCGATTCCCCAAAGCATGCCATATCCGATACATTTCCAAATGTCGCTGCCTGCTGCTGCGTATAATGCTCCTAAGGATTGTCCGGAAGGAATGGCCAGCAAAGCGCCCAATAACGGGAAAAGCAGCCATGCAAAGATTCCTTGTGTGATCCAAAAGCTTTCCCACGACCAACCCTTGATTTTCCTGATCGGGACATAGGAACTGGATTGTCCGAAACTGCCGACCGCAATGATTAATAAACCGATAAGCGTATTCATTTATTTGTTTTGTTTGCGAAGCTGCTGTCAGGGTTTGCGACCGCTGACAGGGCTACACTGATTGATCTTATCTTTTGCTGGTTACTTTCCGTTCATATTGTTGCACCTCAGTGATATAATCTTCGCCTGCGGCAATGTTGTTTTTCAGGCAAAAATAATCCCAAACGGCATTCCATGGCAACCCTTTGGCTTCTTCAAGCAACGCGAGGCGTTCAAAATATTGTCCGCCGTCTTCGTAACTACGAAGCTGATTAATCGGTTCAAGGAGTCCTTGCAGGAAGGCTTTTTGTGTAGACCGGATGCCGATGACATATGCTCCGATCCGGTTGATGGACGCATCAAAATAGTCCAATCCAATGTGTACGCGAGGCAGTGCGTTGGCGCGGACAATTTCTTTTGCCAAGTCGGCTACATCGTCGTTTAATATTGTCACATGATCTGAATCCCAGCGGATCGGACGGCTCACATGCAACATAATTTCAGGAGTGAAAAGCAACAAGGACGAAATTTTATCGGCAATGCTTTCGGATAGATGGAAATGTCCCGTGTCCAAAGTGACAATTTTCTGCTTTTTTGTGCCATATCCCAAATAAAAGTCGTAAGAACCAACCGTATAGCTTTCCAAGCCGATGCCAAACAGCTTGGCTTCAATACAATCCTTCATGTTCTTGTATTCCTTGGCAAAGATGTCATCCAATGATTGTTCCAGCAATTGGCGGTATTTGTAGCGGTTCACAGTCAGGTCTTTCATTCCATCGTGAATCCAAAGGTTCATAATGCAGGGATCATTTTGGAATTTGCCCATTTCTTCGGAAATCGCACGGCAACGTTTGGTGTGCTCAATCCAAAAGTCGCGGATGGCTGCGTCGGGATTGGACAATGTGAGATCACCGCTTTTCGGATGGCCGAATGAGGTCGAATTAAAGTCGAGTTTCAGCCCTTTCTCTTTGGCCCATTGCATCCAACTCGTGAAATAAGAAGCGTCGATCTGGTCGCGGTCAACCACTTTGCCGCCAAAATCGCCATATATGGCATGCAAACTAAAGCGATGCTTGCCGGCAACCAAAGTTAATACCTTTTCAATATCCTGACGGATTTCGTTGATATTGCGTGCTTTGCCGGGATAATTTCCGGTTGCCTGTATTCCGCCGCCGCCCAGATTGCCCAGATTTTCGAACCCGGTGACATCGTCGGCCTGCCAACAATGAATGGAGATAGAGATTTTTTGAAGTTCATCCAATGCTTTGTCTACGTTTACGCCTACTGCGGCATAACGCTCTTTCGCAATTTCATACGATTTTTGTATTAATTCGTTTTTCTTCATGGCACATGGATATTTTATGATAATTTGTTTTCGATGATGGATAGGAACCGGCTGTATGCCTGATCCCGATCTGCGCTGTTTTCGGGGTAAAATATTTCCGGTGAAACGGAACGGCGGACAATGTCCCGGATTTCGTCCAACGACCGGACGATGCCCAATCCTTTGGCCTGCATCATGATATTGCCGATGGCAGTTGCTTCGGCTGGCCCTGCACCTACTGGAAT
>JAVBPN010000279.1:0-5956 GCA_031549585.1 Bacteroidales bacterium | reverse complement strand
GGAGCATTGTTGCTTGCCCTATTATCTCCTTTTCCCTTATTACTTGGTTGGGCTGGCTGGGCATTTGACACTTTTCTTTATGGGCTTAACTCTTGTATTTTCTTTGTTGAAAAACTACCCGGAAGCCTTTTGCATCATATTCGTTTTCAAAGCTGGGAATTAATCATATATTTTCTTTTGATTATGTCTTTAAGCGCTTGGTTATTGGCAAAACGTAAGTCCTTTTTATTTATTTCATTCTTTTTGTGCCTGCTCTGGACAGGAGGAGTAGCTTTGCGTACTTATAAAGATTATTCCCGGCAACAAATGATTGTTTATCATTCAGATGGAAACAGTTTGTTCCAATTCATCAATGGCCGTGATAACACCATATGGTATCAAAGCAAAAAACAATCATTTAATCCCACATCATTTACATCAGACCAGCTAACAGCCATGCATTTGCATACGCCCAATATACTACCTTTGGACATGTCTATCGCATATACTATTCCCGATAATTATTCAGGCTTGTTTTCGCAAAATAGCTTCGGACAATTTGCCGGAAAACGATTTGTGGTATTGACACCTGCATTTCCTTTGCTTGATGTTCCGTATACCGTTCCGGTTGATATAGCGATTCTATCACAAAATCCCAACTTAAAAATAGAACAAGTGTTAAACATTTGTACACCCGGTATAATTGTCATAGATTCGTCTAATTCTGCATATCGTGTGAAAAGATGGGAAGATGAATGTCAAAAGGTAGGAATTAAATGTCATGTGGTTTCGCGTGACGGTGCATTTATACAAAAATTCTTATAAAGCAATATAGTTATGTTTGAACGAGATTACATCATGCGGATGTTGCAGACTTTCTTCAATGATTTGGATGCATGGATTCGCAAACGTCGAAAATTAGATCTAGAAAAAGAGGAGGAGGAAGGTCTTGAAGAGCTGTACCAGCAATATCTTAAAAACAATCGATCCTATTTTCATAAATCCACAAAAGCCGATCTAATTGCCGTTTGTAAAGATGATCCGGATGGAATCTATAAAGCGGAAATGCTTGCTGCTTTGCTGTATCAGGATGCATTATTGTACGATGATGGTTCATTGATACAAAAAGAACTATTGGAAAAGAGCTTGATGTTGTATCAATATATCAATGACACATCCCATACTTTTTCGATAGAGCGATTGCAAATTATAAAGGAAATCAAAGATCGGATCGATTAATAGCCAAGCTCCCAACTTGTTTAAATAAATTAATCGAACGAAAAATACGGGATTAAACGGGTTGCGTCTTCTTTGGTTAAGATATTGTTGCGTATTAGTTCGTTAGTGTCGGATATTTTTCCTTGTAAATCCCGATATTTTAAAATCCCCCTAGCTTTTGGCGCATCAATATAAGGATGTTTAGTCATATCCCGAAGAGCGATGCTATTAATTGGAATTTTTTGAACTAAAGAAGTGTCAACAGATAGGTTTGGAGTAATTTTTTCAATCACATCTTCAGATAAACCATATACTTCTCCGAGTTGGTTAACACTTACATAACCTCCAAGTATATTCCGGTATTTGATGATACGTGATGCGAATACTCGTCCAATGCCCGGTAATTGCATCAGTTCGATACTGTCTGCCGCATTAAGTTCGATATGTAAAACCTTTGATACGCTATTATCTCGAGAAAAAGTAGATTCTGAAGTTTGAACGGTTTTGTATTCTATCTCAACGTTATTTGTTCGATCAGACAAAACCATGTAAGGGCTTAAAGCCTCATATTGAGAAGCCGGCATTGTATATAATTTTTTGAAATCTTCTTTTTTTAAGAATTTTCCCCCTTTGGCTTGATAATTCCGGATGTTATTGATTTGTCTTTGATTTAATCCAAGTTGTTCCCACTCTTGATTAGTAGCTGAATTGGGGTTAAAGTAAAAATACGATACCCGGATTTCCGTATCGTCTGTTTCAATCATTGTCGGAACAATGCTTGCTGTATTGATGTGGCTTTGGAATTGATCAATTTCTGCCTGATAAGCAGAAATATCAGGAACTTTATACTTGAAAAATTGGGGAATAAATATCTTGATCACCGTACATACGATAATCAATCCGCATAAAATGATCAGTCCATAACGTTCATTTCGCGAAAAATACAAGTATTCTTTGAGAAATGACCGCCATTGCATCATTCTTCAAAATTATCGGAAGAAGCTGCTTCATCGGGAGCTTCATCATCTTCTTTACCAAATTCGGGGGCATCTGCGTCCGAGCTGTTTTTCGATCCAAACTCTTTTTCAAATTCTTCTGCTGTGAGATTGTCGATCTTTACATCTACTTTAACTAAATAGCTAGCATCTTCAAGATCAACTGTGATGGCATGAAAAAAATCCCCGTTAGGTTTTTGTACCTTAATGATGGCATCATTATATCCCAAAGGATATTTTAACTTGATCGCCTGTAATACTTCTTCAGAACAATTTTTATAACTTACAACCAAACGCTTTTTCTGATCCATTTTTATATGATACGATTGTCATTAACACCTTTATAAACAATGCGATATGCTCTATATATGAGAGCCAAATCGAGCGACAAGTAAGAACAAATTTTACAATTTTCAAATAGTGGTTGTTAATTTTTGTTTAGGCATTAATCATTTTTTATAGAAGACCTATTCAAATCGCTGTAAATCAACAATCAGACAATTAATTCCTTGATAAAATAATAACAGAAGACAAAACACAATGTTAATTTTAACGCACTACCAAAAATAAACCCGATAAACGATCCTGTGCCCGCTATCAATGCTTGCTCCATTTTCCGCCCTACAATTAATTCGGCTACCACAGCTCCGACAAAAGGACCGAGGATGATACCTATTGGCGAAAAAAATAGCCCAATTACCAATCCGGCTGTAGCTCCCCAAACGCCAGCTTTGCTTCCTCCCAGTTTTTTCGTTCCCCAAACCGGGACGATAAAGTCGAGTACTGTAACTATGACTGTTAGTAATCCGGTAATAACTAAAAATTTTACGGAAAAATCTGCATAACTGGTTAATTGTAGAAAAATTAAAGCGATATAAGCAAGCGGAGGGCCGGGTATCATGGGCAATATGCATCCAGCTATTCCTAAAATAAGGAAACAGATACCAAGGATTACCAATATAATATCTAACGCCATCTACAAAAGATTGATATATATCGTTTTAATAGGAATTGTCGATTCGAATATCATATTTTTCTAAAAGTCCGGCTACTTGTGATAAGGCAAATTTAGCTTTTTTAATCTTGTTGGTTTCCGGATTAATGGAATAATTGAAAGAAGTTCGAAAATCGGCTTTTTCAATAATCGTGTTCTCAAAAATTGCTCTTGTCAAATCGCACCGGTCAAAAACCGCTTCAGTTAAATCACATTCCGTAAAATCTGCTTCATGTAACTGTGTGTTGATAAATTTGGTTTTCTTGATTTTTCTTTGATAAAAAGACGTTTGGTCGAGCAAACAATTTTCAAAATCAAATGACATGGCGAATTCCTTACAATGGTCAAAGAAAAGCCCCAACATTTTACATCCTTTAAACTGGATATTCCGAAATACAGTTTGATTCAATTTTGCCAAACTCAAGTTACAATCTATAAACATACAATCTACAAATTGAATATTTGACAGGTCGGAACCGGAAAAATCGCAATTGGTAAAAAGACAATCTTCGTAATCGTCTTTTTTCAAAGGATTTTTGGTGAAGTCAATTTTATCGAATGATTGGTCTGTCATATATTTTATTACGGATGCAGAGTGTTCAAATCATGATTCATTAGGCGAAATTGTACCATTTCCTGATAATGAGGTTCAGAACATCCATAATTACAATAGGGATAAATGCTGATTCCGCCTCTGGGGCTGAAAACACCTAACACCTCTATATATTTAGGATTCATTAATTTAATCAGATCTTTCATAATGATATTGACACAATCTTCATGAAAAGCGCCATGATTCCGAAAACTGAAAAGATATAATTTCAAGCTTTTGCTTTCTACCATCTTTTGCGCAGGAATGTAGTTAATATGGATTGTCGCAAAATCAGGTTGCGAGGTAATGGGACACAAGCTAGTAAATTCGGGACAATTGAATCGAACCCAATAATCATTATCCGGATGAGGATTGTCAAACGCCTCCAACAATGAAGCATCATATCCGAACTTGTAATCGGTTTTGTTTCCTAATGATTTGAGAGACATGAGAATAATTAACAATTAAAAATGGAGAAATGAAAATTAAATATAACGCTTATTTATTATCTTTTTCATATTGTTCCAATCCTTGCTTGCGAAGCCGGCATGCCGGACATTTGCCACACCCTTCTGCCGGAATACCTTGATAACATGTAACAGTTTGTTGTTTGACCAAATCAAATACGCCCAATTCATCAGCTAATTGCCATACTCCTTTCTTGTCCAACCACATCAATGGAGTGAGAATTACAAATTGCTCATCCATAGCTAAATTGAGGGTTACATTCAGGGAACGAATAAATGTATCTCGGCAATCGGGATATCCGCTGAAATCAGTTTGAGAAACACCTGTCACCAAATGACGGATGTTGTTTTCCCGGGCAATCACCGCAGCAAAGCTGAAAAACAAAAGATTTCTTCCGGGAACAAAAGTATTAGGCGTTGCATCACCTGGTTTTTGCCCCATTTCAATAGATGGATCGGTCAGTGAATTATGGCTTAATTTGCCAATCATGCTTGCGTCAATAATCCTTAGAGGAACATTGGCTTTATTTGCTATGTTTTGTGCCGCTTCTATTTCGGTTTCATGACGTTGTCCATAGCGGAAACAAACGGCTTCTATATGTTTAAATCGAGTCAATGCCCAAAAAAGACAAACTGTAGAATCCTGTCCTCCGGAAAAAAGCACCAAAGCCCGGTCATTTGCTGTCATCATAAGCTTTGATTTTTAAAAATCCGTATGATAGATTGGTATCATACACATCTGTTTGTTCTGTTCGTTTGATATATTTCACGGTCAATGTGGTGACTGGAAGGATCACTACCTCATAAGCTGATTTAAGGATCGTTTCTACAACAATCATCACAAGTATTTCTTTCCATGAAACCAAACCGGCGAATGCAACGGAGAAAAAGATAAGTGAATCGGCTGTTTCACCAAAAATCGTAGAAACAATTGCTCTTACACCAAACCTTTTGCCATGCGAACGGACTTTCATGTGACTCATAACAAATGCATTAATCATTGATCCGGTTAGGAAGGCAAATAAACTTGCAATAGCAATTCTCGGAGTTTGTCCCAATATGGAAGCATAGGCTTGTTGTTCTCCCCAAAAAGAAGCGGGAGTGAGTAAGATGGATAATTGCAGAAAGGCAACCACCAAAAAATTCATAGCAAAACCTGTCCAAATAATCAGGGTAGCTTTGCGGAATCCCCATACTTCAACAATAGTATCGTTAATAATATAGGATATAGGAAAAATAATCAATCCCGCTGTGGCGGAAAAGCCGAAAATGTCAATCTTCTTTACTGCTAAAATATTTGAAAGAATCAGGCAAACAACGAAAAGAATGCCCAAAAACATAAAAAGGAGAGATACTTGTTTCTTCATGGTATTGTTTTTTATACGTGGTTATCAACAACACGTGTCTTTGACGGTGCAAAGGTAATGAACAATGGATAATTAACAATGGATAATTGAATGATTATTGGGCATGTCGATTTGTATAAATGCATGTTTTTTAATAGCCTGAATCATAGGCAATAATTTCTATGAATCATCAATTAGTTACACAGAGTGGGAAGAAAAGTGTTTCAATTCTTTTCCTTTTAGAAGATTATGAGATTATTGTGTAATGAGGCCTCGCGATTATTGATTAGTTTTTTTATAAAAAATAGTGGTATCATTTTTAATAAGGTCAAACCCTGATACGTTGTTTTTTTGATCCTTTTTAA
>JAVBPN010000201.1:0-6303 GCA_031549585.1 Bacteroidales bacterium | reverse complement strand
ATTTTAATAAAAATAAAAATGCGGCTTCTCTTTCTGCCACGCTAAACCAGGTAAACCTTTCGGTATTGGGATTTGTATCCGCTTCGTCTGTTAATACCGCACTGTCCGGAGAACTGCCGAAGCAACTGAAAGTTTCGGGTATTATTCATGCGCAGGTAACCGGATTTGATATCGAAAAAATGAATGCCGGATTAAATTTGGATAGTTTGGTTGTTGAAACGGCTAAGGGAACATTTTACCAGGAACAAATACAATTCAGCTATTTGTCAACTGATAATATGCAGAAAAAAATACGACTTCAGTCGGAGATGTTGCAAGCCAGCATTGATGGAAATTTCAAGCCGGTTGATGCCTATACCGCTTTCACCAATACCTTGTCGGGATACCTTCCAGGTTTTTTTCAATATAAGAAAATAAAGAGGCAGGAGTCTTTTAACCTGAATGGCCATATTATCATAGATGATACCCGCGATTTTACCCAAACGTTAAACTTGCCTTTTTCGGTACCCCAACAAGCTACTATTGATTTACGTTATAATGAGTCTTCGCGCTTTGCCGAAGTAGATCTGAATATTCCACAGGTAGACTGGCAGGGAAATTCTTTCCGAAATACGAGCTTACAGTTAAATACAGATACCATACAATCAATATTAAAATTAGATTTTCAAACTGATTTCATTCAATCCGGCGCCGATTCTATTTTTGCCTCTTTCAATGCTACTGCCGGAAAGGGACAATTGGACTGGACTTTTCATGCCGATGATAAAAGCAAGGGCAATTTGAATGGTGACCTTACTGCATCCATGACATTTGAGAAAAAGCCTATGCAGAAGCTGGATGATATATTCATGAAAATATTGCCGACCAGTTGGCAATTCAATCAGCAGGAATTTAAAATAGAACCGTCCGAACTGGCTATGATAAATGGTACTTATCAAGTGAAGCAGTTTAAAATAGCGCATGCCGATGACGAATATATACAAATAGATGGCATTGCTTCGTCGCGTGCGCAGGATTCGCTGAAATTGAATATAGCCCATATTCAACTGGAAACCATTATGGAGGTATTGAGAAATACAATTGGACTCAAAGGAGAAGCCAATGGTGAAATTGTAGTAACACAAGCGTTGGCTTCGCCACTGATTATGACCAATGGTTTTACAATCAAAGACATATCGTTAAAAGACAGTCTTATAGGAACACTGGATATGACAAGCGGATGGAGCAACGAGCGACAGGGACTTATGCTTAAAATAGACCTGAAGCAAGCCAATGAGGTAGAATCTGTTATATCCGGTTTTGTACTTCCTAAAAAAGACTCCCTGCAATTAAATGCGCATATCAAAGATATTCAGTTGGCTTGGCTGTCACCTTTTACCCAAAGTTTCCTTTATGATTTAAAAGGCGCTGTAAACGCGGATGTAAGGGTAGGAGGGAAGTTGAGTAAACCACAGATCTCCGGTGTGCTGGCTTTACAAAATGCGGGAATCGGCGTGAATATGACAGCTACCAAATATACCATATCCGATAGTATTCAAATTCGTCCCGATCTGATTAATATCAATAATTTTCGTATTGTAGACGAAAACGGAAAAACGGCAATCATCAATGGAACTGTTAAGTATCAGGATTTCAAAACCTACCAGCCTGATATTTCCATGAAGCTGAATGATTTTATGTTATTGAATAATACCCAACAAACCGATAGTCTGTTTTTTGGTCACCTGTTGCTCAATGGTAATATACAGTTAACCGGAAACGAAAAGCAGTTATTAGCCAAAATGACACTCAGAAACAGCGGCAAAGGGAAAGTTTTTGTATTGCTGCCACAAGGAGCCGCTTCTCAGGCACAGCAATATACAAGCATTACGTATATTAGTCCAAAAGATACCTTATTGGAAGAAAGAGTGATCAACATACCGCAGCTCCCTGTATCCAGCCTTCCGTTGAAACTGCAAATAACATTGGCCCTGGATAAGGATCTGACGCTTGGCGCTATAATCAATCCTTCTACCAAAGACCAGGCCTTTGTAAGCGGTGCCGGAAGCGTTGACTTCAATTACAACATGTCTACGCAGGAAATGGGATTGTATGGCGATTATACCATAGACGACGGACAATATACCTTTTCATTGAAAAACATAACCAGCAAAGATTTCAAAATAAAATCCGGCGGAACCGTCGCTTTTAAAGGCGATCCTATGGCCACGGCTTTTGATGTTACAGCGATATATAGCCTGAAAGCCGATTTGGCTACGCTCGATCCCAGTTTTACTACCAGTAGCTACCTGCCTACTACCAAAGTTCCGGTCAACTGCTTGATCAATATATCCGGAGATATCAATAAAATAGAAGTTTCGTATGATGTGCAACTCCCAAACTCCGATGAAGAAGTACAACGCAAGGTGAACGGATTACTTTATTCTGATGATATCAAGATAAAAGAAATAGCCTACCTGCTTTCTATTGGTTCGTTTTGGCCGCCGCAATCCGACGGTAGCAGTGGCGGTAGCCAGACAACCTGGGTTTCGTTGGCGTCGGCGCCATTGTCGTCGCTCATAAACAGTATGTTCTCGAGTGTATTGAGCGAAAACTGGACTATTGGCACCGAATTGCATGCTACCGATGAAGATTTATCGGATTTGGAAATGGATCTGAATGTTTCTACCCGCTTGTTTAAAGACAAAGTAACCGTAAATAGCAATATCGGCTATAAAAATTCGAGCAATACCGACAATAACTTTACCGGCGACTTTGATGTGCAGGTAAAATTAAATAAATCGGGTAGTCTTAAGTTAAAAGCGTATACCGTTACCAACGATGAGTTTTATGAACAAGCGCCTACTACACAAGGTGTGGGTGTTTTGTATCAGAAATCGGGGAAAACTTTCAGGCAGTTGTTTAAGAAAAAGGAGTGATTGTAATTACGGTATAAATTGTTCCCAACCAACCCTAACAGAATTTTAAACTTTGTTAGGGTTTTTCTTTTTTACCCGTAAAATGCAATATCCGATTTTTCTCATACGAAAAAATATTGAAACACAGCTTGTTAAAAATGAATATTCTTTTATGAATGAATATTTTTTATAAAAATGAATATTCTCTAATAAACTTTTCTTATTTTTACCCACATTTTAACAAAAATTAAGAGAATACGATAGCATAAAATAAATTTACTGACCTGGGAATTTATTATTGGCGCAAAACATCATAACAATATAGAACACAGATAATAAAATGAATAAATATTTACTCGATTCAACAATGATAAACCTCAAAGCGTGGATAATTGCAATCCTTGTCATATTTTCTTTTACGGCTGTTCAGGCGCAAATAAGTGTTGACAGTGGAACGAACATTTATGGCGCACAGTTCACTAATTCTTCAAAACCTGCCGCTGTTATACCTGTTCGTAATTGGGGTGGATGTTATGGCAACAATAATTTTGTGCCGGGCCGTTTGGATGATGGTTCAAAAGTAATCAATGCCAATGACTGGCTGGAGTTCAATATACAAGTTACAGCTGCTACAGAAGGAACTTATAAAATTACTACTTATACGGGTGGCGCCTGGGGAGGAACTCATCGCGTAAATGTTTCTCTTAATGGAGCTGCTATAGCTACAAACTCAAATCCTGTTCAAAATATGTGTTCCGGATGGGGAGCGTCGGGCCCTACTATTATGACTGGTATCACTTTGTGTGCAGGCACATCCTATACTTTGAGGGTAACATTCGTTGACGGTGATGTCGGTTTGCATCAAATTGCTTTCGAACGAACAGCCGCTACGGGTTGTGCCACTTGCACTGCTCCTACCTCTGTAAATATTACGGGCAACCAATCCTACTCTCAAAATGCTACAGCCACTGCTCTTACAGCTTCGCCAACAGGAGGTACTCCTGCTACTTATACTTACCAATGGTATAGCAATACAACCAACTCAAACGCAAACGGGACGGCTATTTCAGGAGCGACAAATTCAACTTACACGCCATCTACCACCACTATTGGCACTTTTTATTATTATTGTGATGTTGCTACCGGCGCTGGTTGTAATATCAAGAGTGCGGCTTATGCTGTTACCACAAATGCAACTCAGGGTACTTCTACACAATGTTTACCCTCCGGTTGCGACCAACTTGTGGGGTATATCGATTTTTCTTATAACGGAGGAACATCTCCTGCCGGCTGGCAATTGAGCCAGGTTAATAAATCAGGACTTGCCGGAGCCGGTAATCAAACACTTACTACTTCTTATACGTATAATGGGACAGCAAGTTTGATTCAGAATGGCTCTTACACGATTGTTCAAAATCCGAATTCTATTGTTGGAGGCGCAAGTGGAAATTTCAATGGCAGTCCAAGAGCCAAACAATTGCAAAATGTAACAGGGCTTAAGGGTATTTTTCTGGTAAGGCGAAATGGCAATACACCTGTATCTTATTCGATTCAAGGATTAAATTCTACACAAACCACACCTGCCAGAAGTAATAAATTAAAATATTGCCTTGAGATTGTATTGCGAAATGTAGGGGTACCTCACGAAGAAGTATTGCTTTGGGGTAATGCCTGCGGTAATTATGGCAATAATTATACTGTTACCATAAAAAATCGTGGTACCAACACCAATGCCGTTTTGTCGAACTCTACTTATGCATATACGAATGATGGATATTGCAGCCCGCATACAGGTTCGGGAACATGGGGAAATGGCAATCAGATCAATGATGGCCTGTTGCGTTACGGCGATAGAGTTGTTTTGACAACAACAGTAACGGTTGGAGCAGAAGATGGTTTTGATGTAAACATTTTATTACCTAATCCCGATGATGTAAGAAATTATGTTTTTGGTATTGAATCCATCAAAGTATCCGGGTGTTATGCTTTGCCCGAACCCGAACTTACAGCAACGGTTGCCGGTTCTTCCACTCCGGTTGGTACGGTAGCGGCAGGAACAAGCGTAACATTAACGGCTAAAGACCTATGTGCACCCGGTAATACATACCAATGGCGCGCCGGAGGCGCAACCGGAACAATTTTATCTTCAAACACCAATACGATTACTGTTGTTGTGGATAAAACCACTACTTATTGGGTAAGTTGCGGCGGCAAAACATTGGAAAAAACAATTACGGTACCTAAAACGCTGACTTCTTCTGCAGGCGATTCTTTTTGCGAGGGAACAAGCACCACATTGAAAGTCTCGGGCTTAGCTTCACCTTCCGGTACTTATACATGGACAAAAATCGTATCGGGAGTATCAACCACGCTAGCGGAAACAGGGCAGGAAATAAATATTACACCAACTATTGGAACCGCCATTTATACTGTTGGCAATGGAACGGAAACATTGACAAAAACAATAGAAGTATCCAACTGTTGTGCTATAAAAAATTCCGTGTATTCAATAACCAGAATCTGCGATCCGATAGCTCCGGAACATTTGGCGGAAAGCCCTGTTTGGAATATAATACCCTGGCAAAAAATAGACGGTACGAAGTCTGTTAACCTGATAGATACCGGTACCGATGGATGTGATGCTGCCACAGCGGCGCTGCGCACGGTAGAAACCGGCAAGCTAGCCCAATGGCGCGCTGTATATGATGGCGCATACTTGTATTTTCTGATCCGTACACTTGATCCGGCCCCAAGAGGAGCTAATCAAGGAGTTGCCGGAAAACCATGGTCGCAAGATGGCGTGGAAATTTTCCTGGCAAAGAAAAACGATACCAAGCCCGTTCAGTTCGGTTATACATGGAATGGCGATAATACGGTACTAAAATACCCGCTCGCATCTACTCCTGTTAGTGACATACAAGTGCATAAAACTGCTGAATATTGGGATTTATACGTCAGAATACCGGTTGATGCCAATAATATCAGCTTTGCAACTGACGGAAGCATCAAAATGGAAGTCGGCATCAATCAGGCGAAAGATGATTCTAACCGGCGTACAGCGCAGATTTTCACATGGACTGCCTATAACCATTACAATGCTTCTGATAATCTTAAGGAAATATCTTTTAATGATTGCCTGGCAACCGGCTCTTCGGCTTTGGATGCCTGTAGCGGTCATCATATAGTTTTATCAGCCCCCATTAAAACATCCGGAACATATGAATGGCAACAAAGACTGAATGCGAGTGCCTCCTGGGAAACTATTTCTACGGCTTCAGAAAACACAGCAGTAGTAATGCCAACAGTCAACGGTACAATACAGTATCGTGTTTTGATGGATAAGGCGCCAGCCTGCCCGGTAGCCATTACGGTGGATTGTCCGCCTGCCGGTATAGCTTCATGTGAA
>JAVBPN010000349.1:0-7034 GCA_031549585.1 Bacteroidales bacterium | reverse complement strand
ACGGCTATTATTGGAAATGGAGATTAACCATAAGTATACCCAGCCCTACCGACCACAGACTAATGGAAAAATAGAGCGGTTTTGGAAAACGCTTAATGAAGATTTTATAGAAGATGCCCTGTATGAGAACCTGGATGATTTAAAAAATGAATTATTGGGATTTTTGGCCTATTACAATGAGCATAGACCTCATTCTGCCATTAACGGAAAAATGCCTGTGCAAATGTTAAAGAATGTCACGAATTAAGTGACTTCTACAGCAATGACGTTCATTCTCAGTTTTTTGATCTTTTTATGTAAAAAGAAAAGAGCGGCAATTAATTGCCGCTCAATACACTATTTTCGATCTAACTTTTATTTTTTCTTTGTTTTCGCATTAGACATGGATTGCTGTTGCTTTTGCATGGCTTCAATCCTTTGCTGGAATTTCGATTTCTTAACCGGTTTGGCTTTATTCGCTTGTATGCGTTTCAATATCTTTTCTTCGTCAATAGACAACTTGAATATTTCGTTTTGGGTAATGGTGATCACATTGGCCAAAAAGTAATAATAAGTCAACCCTGAAGAATAATTATTGAGGAAGAACATAAACATCACCGGCATAATATACATCATGGTCTTCATACCCGGCATAGCCGAAGTATCCGTTTGTCCGCTACTCATCTTCATGCTGATCATGGTGGCAACGGTCATCAACAAAGTGAAAAGGCTGATGTGGTTTCCATAAAACTGTGAAATAATCGGAATATAAGTATCCCATTCAAAAATGGAGTCATAAGTGGACAAGTCGGTAGCCCATAAGAACGATTGCTGGCGCAACTCAATGGATGCAGGAAAAAACCGGAACATGGCAATCAAGATAGGCATTTGCAGCAACATGGGCAAACAACCTCCCATAGGGCTTACGCCAGCCTTCTTGTATAAAGCCATAACAGCTTGTTGGCGTTCCATCGCTTTATCCTTTGGGATGCGTTGATTGATCTCATCAATTTGTGGCTTCAATACCCGCATTTTCGCCGATGACATGAATGACTTGAATGTAAGAGGCATCAGGCCGACTTTGATGATGATGGTCATCAACAAAATGATAAGCCCGTAACTATTAATGAAACCTCCCAACCAATCAAATAAAGGAATGATCACAAAACGATTGATCCAACGAATAATATTTTTCCCAAGCGGCACTAAATTTTCCAGCCCAATATCATATTTTTTCAATGTCTTATAATGATTGGGGCCAAAGTACATGGACATGGGAATGGTTTGCTGGGGCAAACCAGGCTCGTATGCCATACCGATCAATGCATCATATTTTTTGATGTGCTGCGTTTGATTTGTCAGCTTTTGAGATTGGATATCGGCATTGGCGAAACTTTCTTTAGCAATCAGATTCCACGAGAAAAATTGTTGTTTGAAAGAAATCCAATCCAACCGCGTCGATATTTTTTTCTGTTCGTCTTTGCTTTGGCTCAGGCTTTCTACATCATCCTGATGATATCTATAAAAAAGTTGCGTATAGTTATTTTCATTTTCAGCGCCTTTTTCATGTCTTGGCGAATATACTTGCCATGCAAAATCAATACCTGTACGATTTCCCGACATGTATTGGCTCATATTGACCATATTGATGTCAAATCCCATCATATAATCATCGGATTTCATGGTATAGCAATATTCAATATATGCATTATCACCGGCATTCAAACGCATACGCAAAACCGCTGAATCAGCATTTACTTGCAAATGGCTTTCCTGTGTTTGCGGGACAAAATAAAGACTATTGGTAGCAATGCTCCGGTTCTGGGCAAAAAAGTTCAATCCAAACACCGTAGAATCACCACTAAAAAGAATCAGAGGCGCCCCGTCATATTCTTTGTAGTCTTTTAGCTCCACAGAATAAGGCCTTCCGCCTTTGGTCGAGAAAGTAACCTTCATCAGGTTATTCTCCATAATCAGAAAACGGGTGGTATCTTCAGCCGCACCGGCAAAAACGCCGAGCATATCTTGATATTGCTGTTTCTTTGTAGAATCTACCGAATTGATAGTTGTATTTTGTAGCGCAAGCTGTTCAGCCGCTTTTATTTCTTCCGCCAGCCGTATTTTTTCGGCTTGATTGACCAAAGCAATAGAATCCCTCCTATGTTGTTCCTTTGCTACTTGTTCTTTTGATGGCCGAGTCCAAATGCTGTAGCCAATCAATATACCTACGATCAGGATTAATCCTATAACTGTATTTCTATACATTTAAATTTGTTTTATTGCCTATCCAATATTCAAATATTTTGGATAAGGACAAAAGCGTTTTTATAGTTTTATTTTTTGTTTAATAACATAATACACCACCAGCCGATACTTTTGCATGTGCTTTTACGTGGCATATCAGCAAAAGTTCTCATCCCATCGCTGCCTTTACAAAGTCAACGAATAATGGATGCGGATGTAATACCGTACTTTTGTATTCGGGATGGAATTGGACTCCGACAAACCATTTGTGGGTGGGTATTTCCACAATTTCCACAAGGTTAGTTTCTGGATTATATCCGGTAGCCCTCATTCCCGCTGCTTCAAAAGTTTTTAAATAAGCGTTATTGAATTCATAACGGTGACGATGGCGTTCTGAAATTTCCGTTTTTCCGTATGCTGCAAATGCTTTGCTCCCTTTTTCAAGCTTACACGGATAAGCGCCCAATCGCATGGTACCGCCTTTTTCGGTTACTCCTTTTTGTTGTTCCATCAGGTCTATCACAGGATTAGCCGTAGAATGTACCATTTCTGTGGATTGAGCATCGCATAGGTTCAATACATTGCGGGCAAACTCAATTACAGCTATTTGCATTCCCAGACAAATACCAAAAAATGGAATATTTTTTTCACGAGCATACCGCACAGCCAGCATTTTCCCGTGAAATCCACGTTCTCCGAATCCCGGTGCAACCAATATTCCCTGAAATCCCTTCAGCTTTTCTGAAATATTTTCTTCGGTAATAGATGCAGCTTGCACCGACACCACTTTCACCCGGCATTCATTCCGTGCTCCTGCATGAACAAACGATTCGATGATTGATTTATAGGCATCAGGAAGTTCGACATATTTGCCGATTAACCCAATGGTTACGGTTTTTTTCGGATTCTGGAGCTTATTGATAAATTCACGCCAATCATTCAATTCGGGTTCCTTATCTGTGCTGAGATTCAATTTTCTGAGCAGCGTTTCATCCAATTTTTGATCCAACATCCGTAATGGTACTTCATAAATGGTAGAAACATCAATTGATTCGACAACAGAATCTTTATCGACGTTACAAAATAAAGCTACCTTTTTACGCATGTCTTCAGACAGCTTTCTTTCAGTACGCAATACCAATACATCGGGCTGTACTCCCTCTTCCAATAACATCTTGACAGAGTGTTGCGTCGGTTTGGTCTTTAATTCACCCGCAGCTGACAAGTATGGAACCAATGTGAGGTGAACCACCGCCACTTGCCCCTGCCCTAATTCATATTTTAGCTGACGAACTACTTCTATGTATGGTAGTGATTCTATATCTCCCACCGTACCGCCGATTTCCGTAATAACTACATCTACTTTGCTTTTGTTTCCAAGTAATAAAATACGGCGTTTGATCTCATCGGTTATGTGAGGAATTACTTGCACTGTCTTACCCAAATAATCGCCTCTGCGCTCTTTGGATATTACTTCTTGGTATACTTTTCCTGTAGTAACGCTATTGGCTTGTGCCGTTGGGGTGTCAAGAAACCGCTCATAGTGACCGAGATCGAGGTCGGTTTCTGCACCATCTTGCGTCACGAAGCATTCTCCGTGTTCATATGGGTTGAGTGTTCCCGGATCGATATTGATGTATGGATCCAGCTTTTGAATTGTCACCTTGTAGCCCCGTGATTGGAGAAGCTTTCCGATCGACGCGGATATAATGCCCTTACCCAATGAAGACGCTACTCCTCCGGTTACAAAAATATATTTTGTTGCCACTGTGAATAAAAATTAATGAAGCATAATTAGCAATTTTGAATCCAAACATTTCGTTAAAAATGCTAATTATTGATTTTATTTTTTTGTTTGCCTATGAAATAGAATGATCTATAGAATTTACTCATCAAAAGAATCTATCATCTTGATTTTTTCTTCTAAATCTTTCATTTCAGCCCGTCCCTGCTCAATCATTCGCTGAACATTGGCAATCATGGCTTCGGAATTTTTGGATTTAGAGAAGAAACCGATATTATTTTCCCAAACTACAAGATCATTTTGCAATTGTTGGTATTTGCGCATCAATTTATCCCGTTCCGAATCCATCTTATTTCGCGAAGAATGCGCTAAATTTTCTATTTTGCTTTTGTATCGCAAAATATTGCGTTTCCCTTCATCCAATTTCAGTGCATCGAATTGTTTGTTGATCGCGTCGCGGTATTCATTCTGGATTTTTTTCTTGTATTTAATAGGTACAAAACCTATTTCGCTCCACTGCTTTTGAAAATCCTTCAATTGCTCGAAAGTTTCTTCCGCGTTTGCGGAAGGAGTGAAGGCTTGTATTTGCTCAATTAAATCCTGCTTGGCTTTTAAATTGTTTTCATATTCCGAATCCACGCTCGAGAAATGCCCTGCTTTTTGGTTGAAAAAATAATCGCAGGCTGTACGGAAACGTTTCCATATAGATTCCCTGTACTTCTGAGGCACACTGCCGATTTCTTTCCACCTTTTTTGCAATTTGATCATGTCTTCGGTAGTGGTTTTCCACTCCGTACTATCTTTAAGCGCTTCCGCTTGTACGCAAAGATCCTCTTTCAATTGCAAATTATTATCTTGAACAGATTTTTCTTCAGCGAAAAATTCACGTTTTTGATTGAAAAATTGGTCGCAAAGCGTGTGGAAACGTTTATTTACATTGGAATTTTCTTTTTTCGTAGCAAATCCGATGGTATTCCACAATTTTTGCATTTCGATTACTTCTTTGCCTTTCTTTTCCCATTGGGACATCGAAGTAATTGGAGCTTGAAGCATTTCTTCCAATTTTTCGCAAAGGGCTAACTTTGCTTCCAACTTCTTTTTCTGAACACCTTTCAGTTATTCAAAATGTTCCTGATGTATTTTATTAATCTTTGAGGAAACCGTTTTGAAGCGCTCCCATATTTCTACGCGCATTTCCTGAGGAACAGGTCCTATTTCACGCCACTGGTCATGATAGGCTTGAAGGGTATGGAAAGCACTTACAACCGAATCTTCCATCAGCAATTTCTCGGCCTTTTCGCATAATAACATTTTAGCTTCCAAATTGCGCTTAAAATCTAAATCGCGAAGTTCTTTATTGATCTTGATGTAATCATAGAAAACTTCGACATAATGGTGGTATGTTTCCCAAAGGTTTTTCACTTCGGATTGTGGCACCAACCCAATCGTCCGCCAACGGGTTTGAAGATCGCGGAATTGTTGGAATGTATCACCAATTGATTCAGAACTATTGGTCAATTCTTTTAATTCTTCGATAATCTTGTTTTTCGCTTCCAGATTATGAAATTTTTCTGCTTCCAGCTTTTCATTTTGTTCATTACGCAATATCCGGTACTTATTGATCAGCGATTTCAAGGCCAACTCCAAAGCATCTTCTTCGTAAACAAAACTATCTTCTGCACCACCGTCTTCGACAAACTTCAATTTAGCCCGTTCGGTTTCAGCTTTCAGTTTTTTATAAAATTGAAATTTAATCTGGTCAAGATCTTCTTTCATGCTTTCTGCATCACCTTTTTCAACCAATCCACGCAATGCTTCTACCAATTCTGCACGTTCAAAAGATGCATAATCCGGTGCGTCCTTTACTTCCACGACAATTTCTTCCGATTTCTGTGCGATTTCATCTTCGGCTATCGCCACCTGTTCATCTCCCACGACAATTTCTTCCGGATCCTGTACAATTTCATCATCAGCCACCGTTGCTTGTTCATCTTCCGCGACAATCCTTTCTTCAACATCTGGACTGTTTGTTTCCTCTGGTTCCGAAGCATGTTCTTCGTCTATCACCTCGGGATGATTTTCACTTGATGAATCGGATTCAATTACATGATTTGACGAATCTGCTTCCTGCGTTTCAACAGATTTTTCTTCCAAGTTTTTTTCTTGGTCAATCATTAGGTCATTCCCGTCCACATTGCTGTTTTCAGGTTCTTGAAGGTTATTTGTCATGGCAAATCACATCAAATTTTAGATATTTTTAGCCCACGAAAATAGGAAATTCAAGGCAATTACTCAAGCATTATAAAAAAAACTTGAAAAATAGCCTCTTATAAAAAATCAAAGGCATAATAAAATCAACTCGTCAAGCAATGTCGAAGCGCTTTACAATATCCAAGTAAAAATATAAAATCATTCGAATTCAATTGAAAACTGACATTTTGCAGCAAAAAGCAACTTTGTTGTGCTAAAAAACCAATATGGCAAAACACGAAAGTAAAATATTGCCAGGCCTTTTCTCCACATTCTTGCTTTTATCTTCCAATTATTAATGGTAATTTTATAAATTTGCCGTTTCATTTTGAAAACCATCATCAAATTATAAAAATAATGTCGGACAAAAAACTGTTTTCTGAATTTCCGCCGGTAACTACAGCGCAATGGGAAGAACAAATCACCACTGACCTGAAAGGAGCCGACTACGAAAAGAAACTGGTATGGCGCACCAACGAAGGATTTCCTGTGCGGCCATATTATCGTAGTGAAAATCTTGCCGGTTTGGAGTATTTGAATGTATTACCGGGTCAATTTCCTTATGTAAGGGGTGACCGGAAGGATGCTAACAATTGGCAAGTATGCCAAGATATGTGCATCAAAAAAGCCAATCAAACCAATGCGAAAGCCCTTGACGCAATCAAGCGTGGTGCTGAAGCAATTGGTTTTTCAGTTTGTGGCAAAGGCGTAGAGCATGATATTGATATGCCTGTCCTATTGAAAGACATTTGCTGTGGCTGTACTCCTGTACATTTCGATGCAGGTGTCAATTCTGTGGCTGTGCTCGAAGCCGTAT